>NZ_JAJOHP010000049.1:0-38220 GCF_021109375.1 Arthrobacter sp. AK01 | reverse complement strand
CCCCCCCCCCCCCCCCCCCCCCCCCCCCCCCCCCCCCCCCCCCCCCCCCCCCGCCCCCCCCCCCCCCCCCCACCCCCCACCCCCGCCCACTTACTTGGGTGACCAGCCGCGTTGTTCGAGCGCCCGCCGCACCTTGGCCACGGCGGACCTCGCGTTGTTGCTCATGTGCCGCTTTGAGATCCTCACGAGGGTCCAGCCGGCTCGACTGTAATCCTCCTCCCGGGCGATGTCCCTCACGATCTGCTCCGGATCCGAGTGACCCTCACCTTCGTACTCCACGGCAACGCACTGCTCGCGATAGGCCAAATCCGGTTGACGTACGACGCCGGGACCTAGCTCCGTAGGAACATTGACTTCCGCTGTGGGTAGGCCAGCCCACTTGAGCGCCAGCCTCAGTCGCGTTTCGGGAGCCGAGTCGGACCCCACGCATGCTTGTTCCAAAGCGAGGCGGGCCTTGCGGATGCCAGGTGTCCCCCAGTGACGGTCAAGCATCTCTTCGAGCTCATCCATGGCGCAGTGGGGCGAACTCCGTCCTTCGAATTCCGGTCTGGGGATACGCAGCAAATGATCGGCCACAACGGTGATCTCGTCGATGTCCATCTTCCGCGCGCAGTCCAGCCACGTCCGAGCCCGGCTGGTGATGAGCAGGCCATTGAACGTGGTGATTTCATCCTCGAAGAACTGACCTCGATGTCCCACCACACCGCGCCGTCGAGGGATGGCCATGGCGTGGGGCCGCGAAATATGAATCCCAGGCTCGTGGCTGCCGGGCAGGAAGCCAGGAAACCCCCATAGTAGGAACGCCGTCGCGTGGGACGCCGCCGAAAATGGTGTGACCTGAGTGATCGGCCGAACCATGTCCGCGAAGGCATGTTCGGTGTCCAGACGAGGGACTCGAATGGATCGGCTCGGCGAGTCCAGATCCCGGTAACGCAGGCGCCCAACCGACACTCCGGCATCGAGTGCTTCCTGCGTTGTAAAGGATTTCGAAGTGAGGTCTGCCGGGAGCGGCCGTGGGATCTTCATCAGCCCATGCTGGCAAATGCGACGGGAGCCTGGGGCGTTATCCACAGCCTTTCGTTCCTGCCACCCAACTAGGTAACAGCAAACGCTCCACTCAGGGCTCAGTGGAACAGGTGCTGCGACTCAGTTGGGTGCGGCGGCGAGGTCTGCGAGGGTCTGGACCAACAGGCGGCGCTCCACTACCTTGATGCGCTCGTGCAGGGATTCTTCGGAGTCCTCAGGAAGGATAGCAACGGCTTCCTGGGCAATGATGGGGCCCGTGTCCACGCCGGCGTCGGCCCAGTGAACGGTGCAGCCCGTGACCTTCACGCCGTACGCGATGGCGTCGCGCACTCCGTGGGCGCCGGGGAAGGATGGGAGCAACGCGGGGTGGGTGTTGACGTACTTGCCACCGAATGCCTCAATGAAGTCGGAGCTGACGATCCTCATGAACCCGGAAGACACCACGACGTCCGGTTTGTAGGACAGGACCTTGTCGCGCAGTGCGGTGTCCCATTCAGCACGGGTTTCGAACGAGTTGAAGTTGACCACGAAGGTCTCAATGCCGGCCTCGTCGGAGCGTTCCACGCCATACGTGTCGGGGCGGTCGGCACCCACAGCGGCGATCTCGACATCCAGTTCACCCGACTTCACGGCGTCGATGACTGCCTGAAGATTGGAACCGGTACCGGAGACGAGGACAACAATGCGCATTGCACTAGCTTATGGGCGGCTCGCGTAGGCTGGAAAACATGAATCCCGACGTCGGTCCCAAGCCGAGCCAGCAACCCCGCTCAGAGGCCGAAAAGTCCGCCCTCGGCGTGACCCAAATCCTGTTCCGTGCATTCCTTTTGACGGCTCTGGGTGCGTTCTTCGTGTTCTCCCTGAACGTGAATTACGTGTGGTTGAGTGCCATCCTGACGCTCGCGGGTTTGGTGTTGGGGATTGTGGTTCTGGTGAGGACGCTGAAGTACAAGCACCCGCGGCTGATTCTCTTCGGGACCATCTCCGGCCTCATCGTTTCGGCCGTCATGTGCCTGCTCATCCTGACGTCGATGCTCTTTTTCAACCAGGTCAGCACGTACCAGGATTGCTCGCGCGGGGCGTTGACGGAATCCGCCAAAACGCAGTGCATGACGCAGCTCGAGGACTCGATGCCGGGGTCGCTTCGCTAAGCCGGCTGAGGCTCCCCAGCGCCAGCGGAAGAGGACCCGCTTAGGCGTGTTCGTCGTCGTACGCTGCTTCGTCGAGGTCCGCCTCGCGCAGCTTCTGACGGCGTTCCAGCCACGGCCCCACTGCGTAACCGATAACGACGCCGATGCCCACTTCCGCGGCCAGCCAGACTGCCGTCCACAACGGGTGGGGTCCGATTTCCGTGAGCCGGCCAATGCCGGCCGATCCGCGCGCGATCCACGCCAAGGCACCGCCCAACAGACCGGCAACTGCGCCGATGAATGCGCCCAGGAACAGGGTTGAGACGGTTGCCGTGAACCAGCGGGCTTTGATCTTGATGGAGAGCCACTCGTCGAAGTGGTTTTCGCCTTCACGCAGGAACCACCAGCCCGCCAGGATGCCCGCTACGACGGGAAGCGCGAGGGCCATGGCCCCGGCGTCGAGCTGTCCCGCGGGAAGGGCCCCAAGGACCGGGACGGCCGGGAGCGGCCCGACGGCGGTACCCAACGGACCCGCCGTCGAGCCAACGCCGAGCGAGAAGCCGGCGCCGGAGGACCAGGACAGGGCGAAAATCACGAGGTTCGGCAGGAATCCAAGCTGCGCGATGGTGAGGACGGCGCCGCCCAGCGCGCCGGCCTGGATGCCTTCGTACACGGCGATGATGTCCGTCCAATGCCACACGATGGTCACTGCCAGCAGCACTGCGGCGAGGCAAACGGCGGCCATTGCGGCGACGAATCCGGCTTTCAACGCCGAGCCGACGTATGAGCCCGCCCAGCGCGAGTGTTGGCTGGTCTTCGCAAGCCAGGCTACGGCGTCAACGCCGATCAGGCGACTCCACGAACCGGCCTCTCGTCGGGCGCCAACGATCATGCCCAGGCCGAACGAAATCAGCGGAATGGTCATGGCGAACCATAGATTGATGACCACTTCGGAGGTGCGGCACACGAACCCGGTAGCTGCACCGAAAGCCGCGTAGACAACGAATGCGCCAAAGAATGCCTGCCACAGCTGGTCTGTGTACGAGGCACGGGCGAGGCGGCGCCCGGCCCGCCAGGCGAGCAGGAACGGAATGAGCGTCAGGCCCAGCGGAATCAGGGAGAGCAAGCCCGAACCCGGCTGGGCCGCAGTACCTATATTGACCTGCGCCAGCTCCAGCGGAACACCGTGGATCAGCAGCCAAGCCTGGCCGCCCAAACGGGCCAGGGAGTCGACGTTCCGGTCCTGGAACCCATCCGTAGCCCACACCCCCACCAGAGGCAGCACCACAACGATTGCTGAAATGAAGGCTGCCTGCGCCGACTCCAAACCACCCTGTAGCCAAAGGGGCATCGGGAGGCCACGGTTTCCGGTCTGATCAGCGCGCAGTTTCATCGTGATCTATCGTGCCACGGCAGGTAGCTGACACCCCGCAGGCGCCCCTGAAATACCGCGAATTCCAGCGCTTTTTCCTGCGAGCCGCCGTAAGATGGGAGGTGTTCTCCCGGGGCACGGAGCCCTCAGCCACCCCCTCAGCTCCGCCCCACCTGCACAGACTTTGAAAGGCCCGGAAACAATCGAAGCCGGGAACTAGGAGCGGCCAATGGATAGGTGTCAAAACTCATAACAGAAAGTCGTACTAGCAGCTGGTGCAGCCGCCTTGGGATTCTCTCCATAGGCTGCACCAGCCTTCTTTTTGCTTTTGTGCCGCGCCTCCCGCCGAGGGGCGACTTCTCGGGGCTTTGAGGGGCTGTTTGCGCGGCGTCGTGAGTACCTCGACCGCGTCGGTGAGCCCCACGGCCTCTTCGTCTAATCCATACCAAGAGAGAGATTCAGAAGTGACAAACACTGAGAACCCCGGCTCTGCCGTCTCCCAACAGGACGTGGACTTCCTGCGCCTGGCCATCACGCTTTCCCACCAAGTCAAGGCTGAGGGACGGCATCCATTCGGCGCCGTGGTGGTGGACGAGCATGGCACGGTGGTGAGCTCGAAGGGAAACAATTCGATGCCGCCGGAAGGCGACCCGACCCAGCACGCCGAACTCAGGGCTGCGGCGGAAGCATTTCGGCAGCTCAGTACCGAGCAACTGGCGCGGTCAACGCTGTACACCAGCGCAGAACCATGTGCGATGTGTGCCGGTGCTGTCTACTGGACGGGCATCGGGCGAGTGGTCTACGGGCTCAGCGAAGAATCACTGCTGAGCATTACGGGAGACAATCCCGAAAACCCCACCCTGTCCCTTCCCTGCCGCGAAGTCTTCAGCCGCGGTCAGCGCAAAATCTCTGTGGTGGGCCCTCTCCTGGAGGACGAGGCTGCTGCCCCTCACAAGGATTTCTGGCAATAAGCCCGCGATTGGCTCTGCGCACGTTGAAGCCCGCTTACTGCCGAGAGTTAACCCCTCGCGAAGAAGTCCACGCCCGATACGTACTCCATGGCCTTCACGAACTCGGGATCGCCCGCCCTCGCGTAGGCTTCCTCGGCGCTGAGTTCGTCCACCCGGCAGTGGATCCACCAGAGGTTTCCCAAGGGGTCCCTGACCCGGCCCACTGTTTCTCCCCAGAACATCTCCGTCATGGTCGTCACCGCCGTGGCACCTGCTGCGAGGGCGGCCGCGAAGGTGGCCTCGCCGTCGTCGACGTAGACGCGAAGGAAAGCCGGAGTCGGCGGCCAGTCCGGGCGGGAATCGAAGGCAAGGACGTTTGAGTCGCCGATCCTCGCTTCCGCGTGGCCGATGGACCCGTCTTCCATGGGGACCCGGAACGCTTCCTGGGCGCCGAACGTGGCAGTGATGAAGTCCAGGAGCCCAGGTGTGCTGCGGGTGATGATCCAGGGCTCAACGGAACGGTAGCCAGCGGGCATGTGGCAGATGCCGTGGGCCCGTACCAGCGGGGCCATGGACTTCACCTCATCAGGGACGCGTGCGTCCGGCTGGCCGATCATGTGCCGATGGAGGGAATCGACCGCATAGTCCATCCCCGCCGCGTACTCGGGGGCCTGCCAGCGGCTGGCGGCTTCGTCGTCAGAGACGTCTTCCATGTGCGACATGATCCACCAGACGTTCCCCAGCGGGTCCAGAATCCGGGCGCCACGGTCACCCCAGGCGCTGTTGTCGAGGACCGAAACCGTGGTGGCACCCGCGGCGAGGGCGGCGTGGAAGGCGGCATCGGCGTCGTGCGTATAAAGACGGAGGTACGACGGCGTTGCGGGCCAATGCGGTCGGCTGTCGAATGCGAGGACTACTGAGTCGCCGATCCGCGCTTCCGCGTGCCCGATGGTCCCGTCCTCGCCAACGACCCGGTCGATCTCCTCAGCGCCAAACGCAGCCGTGATGAACTCGAAAAGGGCGTCGGTATCCCGCGTGATGAGCCAGGGGCTGACGCTGGAATAGCCGTTGGGGACTGTGCTGATGGTCGGGTCTGCCGCGGTCATGACTGCGTCCTCTTCGTCGGGGTTCCGTGGTGTCAGACTACGACTGATCGAGGTCAGGATCGGTCCGCAATTGTAGCTATTCCCTTGCCGAGGGGCGACATCTCAGCAGTTTGAAGCCTACTTTCCGTCGAGATCCCGCCCCTCAGCGCACCCCCTCAAAGCTGCGGGCCGTAGATGAACTCCTTGGCGTGGTTGACGGCCTTCTTGAAGGCGTCGTTGCGGAGCGTCACTTGATTTTGGTTGGATCCGGCACTGGGTTCCAGGAATGTGGTGAGCCCCGGGCGGAGCATCCAGATATCGCCGGCGGGTGGCAGGTAGAAGACGCCGAAGGACCTTTGCTCGGGATCGTCGGTCCAGATGGGGACAACAGCTACCGCCGCGCCCGTGTCCGGGTTGATCCACTGGGCCCGTGGCATGGGTTGCTCGTGGACTTCGGGGTCGAGGAACGGTGCTGTTCCTCTCCCCCAGCGCTTCTCGAATCGTTCGTAGAACGCGGGAATGATGTGGCCGTCGTACGGACGCCAAGCACTCATGAATGCCTCCTTGGTGTTCTGTGGGTTCGGGATGAAGGCTCCCATTGGGTTGGTCCGAAAGACAGGGGCGGCGTGGTTTCCTTGCTGCCTGCCGGTTCATGTCGATGGACCCGTACCTTCACCGGCGTTCCAGGCGTTCCGGGCCTTCGTGCGGGCACACCGCTCCGCCGCGCCTGGTCGTAAGCCGCCCGCTTTCCTGGGTCCGACAAAACGACGTACGCCTGCATGATGGCGTGCAGTTCCTTGAGGTCGGCCGCGGAGGTGGTGTCGCCGTCGTCGACCTTTTGATGTGTGTCCGGGTGATGGGTCCGGAGCAGCGCGCGGTAGGCGCGGGTGATGTCGCGGGCCGTCGCGTCGGGTGGCACGTGCAAAGTGGCGTAGTGGTCAGGTTGGTCGCTCACGGTTGGTTCCGGTTTCCTGCAGCGGACTTGGATGGCCCCCGGCGTGCACCGGGGGCCATCAATCGGGAGACGACGGGCGGGGGCCGCTTTCATGTGCGCTAGAAAACGCGGTGGCGTGGCGCGAAGCCTGCGCCCAACTATTCCGATGCGGCCGCCTCCGTTGTTCCCGGTCGGTGCCTGTTCCCGGTCGGCGCCCTGCCGGTTGGCCACCCCCGGGGTGAACCTCCCGACAGGGCCGACGGGTCAGGCGTTGATCTCTTGCCGTTGTCCGTTGGACGTGATCTCGATGCGCCGTGGTTTGGCCTTCTCTGCGACGGGGATACGGAGTGTCAGCACGCCCGCGTCGTAGCTGGCCTTGACGCCTTCGGTGTCCAAGGTGTCGCCCAGGATCAGTTGCCGACTGAAGACGCCTTGCGGGCGTTCGGCGGCGATCATTTCTGAGTTCTCGCCCGCTGGCGACTTCCGTTCTGCCTTGACGGTGAGGACGTTGCGCTCGACGTCGAGGTCGACGGAGTCGGGGCTCACACCGGGCAAATCAAAGGCAACGACAAACTCCTCGCCCTCCTGCCAGGCATCCATGGGCATGCCGGCAGGGCGTGCTGTTGTGCCAAAAACCTGTTGGGCGAGCCTGTCGAATTCGCGGAACGGGTCAGTGCGCATCAGCATTTTGTTCTCACTCCTCTGGTCTTGATGCTGATTCTGTTGTTGTGCCAGCTCTTCCTGATCTGTGGTGGCTGGTATAGATTTTTTATAGCACCGGAGAGAGAGTGGTGCAAGTAGGTTTTCGAAGATTTTGGGAGACGTTTGCATGCCAGGTTCAGCAGAGGAGCACGACGGCGGATTGGCCGCTTCTGGGGACGACGGCGGCTCCGCGTCCGCTGGCGAACGGGACGCCGGAGGGCTCGACGCTCAAGGTGTCTATGCCATTTCAGTTGCCGCTGAACTGGTGGGCACAGGCCAGCAGAACTTGCGCCTGTATGAGCGCAAAGGCCTGCTCACCCCCGAGAGGACCGACGGCGGAACTCGCCGTTACAGCGAACGGAACCTGGCGACTTTGCGACGAATTGGGGTGCTGCTGGATGAGGGGCTGAATCTGGCGGGAGTGAAGCTGGTGTTGGAGTTGGAAGCGGAGAACCGGGGATTGAGCGAGGACAACCATGGGCTGGCTGAGGACAATCGCCTGCTTCGGGCTGACAACAAGGGGCTGCGGAAGGATTTGAAGCGGGCTCAGCGTCGGTGACGTTAGCGCTAATTGAGGAGTTTCATCCGTAGCTCGTCTCTCACTACGACGAAGGTCTTTACTTCAGCGTCGCCTGCAACCCTGTCCGCAGTAAACAGGACTAGGTTTGTGCCACCATCTTTGAGCGTGCTCGGGTACATCACGCCATGAAGGCCCAGGTGCTTGGCATATTCACAAAGGAACTGAGTAGAAACGTAATCCCGCTGCGCGTCGGTGCTCCGGGCGGGCTTGGAGATCTCGTCGCGGAGTCGTGACAAGAATGCGCGAGCTTGAAGGTAGCTACTGACATCCCTCTCAGTTGTGAACGGGTTTATGGAGTCCACGACCGCCAAATCCAAAACGTTAAGTTCTGCTTCAACTCGAAAGGTGGCGATTGAGACGTAGCCGTTTAGGCCGACACGACATTCCGCTGCGCATGTTTCAACGTCAGATGCGATGTATAGATGCGGTATCCCGATGGGGTTGCCGCGACCACCCGGAGCTGTCGCAGCGGGTGGCATACCCATGTTGTCTAAAGCGAACGGTTGCGGGTCTGCTGTTGGACGACCCCTGAAATAGGACTTACCGACCTCCACTTTCCTGCCATTGGCTAGGATAAGCTCACCAAGGAGGTTGAGGGCATCATCCGGAAGATCATTCGGAGGAAAAAAGCGATTTACAAGCTTCAGGTGATTAACGTAGCTATCCCAAACGCCCACGTGGTCCAAGTCGCCAGGATTACTTCTTGGTCTTACCAGAACACCAGGCCTAAGCAAAGGGTGCGGCTCAACAAACACATCCTCCAGGAATGCTCGAACACGGGCTCGTTCAGTGAAGCTAAATATGTCCCAGTCACTAAGGATCCGCTCCTCTATGCTCCGACCGTCGGCCGATCCTTGGGGCGCGGCTTCGTATTTGTCGAGAAGACCAGCGAACTGATTTTCCCAGACTCGTAAATCCCACACCATACCGTCAGATGACGAAGTGTCACAGAACCCACAAACACCGTGGCTGGGGCGCACGGCTACAACGTCGATTGGGCCGGATCCCAAGAAACAAGCCCTGCAACCTTTCACAGCTCACCCAATGCGTGCTGCATCACATAAATATGGTTCTGTATTGACACCTTCTTAAGTGTTCCTAGGCCTGGGAAACTTTCATTTAGAGCATAAAATCTAAATTTGTCAATAGCGGGATTGGCAAGATTGCGCTCATCCGCAAAGCTAACCAACTTCTTGACAGCTTCAGCAAACTTTCCTGCTGTGTCGGATGCATCAAGATTCGAGTCGGACGGGAAATGCCTGATGAAAATCGGCCCATCCGACTCTTTTTGATAAGTGAGATGGAGAACAACTGCCCGCGGCAGACGACCACCGTCTTGGTAGTCATCACCTATGGTTTGGTAGTCCGAAATGCCCACGAACCCGTCATCAGCAAAGTAGAGATGGTCATCCGTATAGAGCTGTTCAGGTATGCCTACATAATCGATATTCCTGGCCTGCCTTGGAAACGGATCTCTCCATTTAACGAGCGGCGTTACTCCCCAAACCGGGGCGACTGCTTGGAAGCCGCTTAGGCTCCGATACCGACGCGTATCACTGACAGATTCAACGAAGTGTGACTCGACAATGCTCGTACTATAGAAACCGAAGACCTGAGCAGCGTCCTCGGGGAAATCCAGATGAAAGAAGGACACTTTTGGTGTGCCGACATTCAGAGCTGAAAGGTTGTGTTGCACGCTTTCAAGGTCATCAACCGCCGAGACGACGACTCCGAGGGTGACATGGTCCAGTAGGTGCGGCCGATCATTCAAGAAGGAAACCAGCTTGTGCACAGAACTGGAATCGCCGGCCAGATGCCCCACTTGCGGATTTACGATCAACGTGCAAGAAGACCCAACCCTTAGAAGGGTTTCAACGCATCGTTCCAGACCGCCGGAGTTCAGATCCCTTACTGGTTCGATCACTGGGTGCACAACGCGAGTAAGAGACTGGTCCTGTGCCATTTCCTTTATGGCTAGGAGTTCAAACTGTTTTCCTCGCAGGTAGGGATAGTACATACGTCCACGGTGCCTCTCAGCCAGCGTTCAATCCGCTCATATTGCAGGCGAGCGGGATCCAATTGAAGATAAACATACCGTAAACTCTGGCACGGAGCTCTCAACGCCAACTCGGGTTCACGGGGTTTTCGCAACCGTAGCGCATCCTCAAAGTATCTCTGGTACCTATCACGAGGTATTCTCAATGCCATCTCCAGGCAGACAGAAAAGTGCTGTGTGGCTGAGACTTGTGGAATGCTCCCAAAGTGACGCTGCAAAATATCCGTGTACTCACCCTTTCGAAGTGATTTCATCATGGCCGTCACATCTAGATCGGCGTCGTAGGTAGTCGCCAGCTTTCGAATTGAGAGGTGGTGGCGATGCGTGAGCGCGATCAGGCCAACCGATGTGTCGTCAACTGTGTCCATGTATGCCGGGACCATAGACTCGTGCACTACAACGTAGATCTTGCGAAATGCTCGCCGATAGTCAGCCAGTTGTTTGGACAATCTAGCCGGTGAGTCTAGCTCTGTCTTAATCTCGTAGGCCGTAGCTTCGCCATTGATTACGACTGTGTCCACGCATGACCCGCCAATTGTGAACTCGTTGACCACGGTCGCAGTCCGCAGGTTATGCCTGCCCAACAGGATCTTTTCCACGAGAGCGGATTTGTAGACGTGCTCGTTTCTATAGGACTTGCGAAGAATCGAGTCCAGCACGCTAATCGCTTCATGCCGGCTCACACCATTGCGGACTAGGTTGTCTTTGACCATGGCCGAGAGGATTTCCTCAGCCTGCGTTGGCGTTTGGCCCCGCATGATTTGGCGGATTGTGGCAGTGGAGAAGACCGAACTAGCTCGTCGGACCATCCGGGAGTCTGGTACGAGCACAGTCACAACCCATCCTCTCGATGTTCAAGCATGCCTCAAGTCTAGATGCCAGTTTGGGCTGGGCAGAGCGGATAACGCGCCTTGCAGTAGGAGCTTCTTAGGTGTGCTTCGATGGGCGGTCCCGGGTGAGCAATTTCTGTGAGCGCAAAGAGGGTTCAGTGCAACGGAGTGTAGCGTCGACTGTTTCGTCTAAATCGAACCATGAGCGGATTCAACAAGATGTTCGTTTGATCCCTCAGTTATCACTCAGATTAATGCCGTCATCCCGCCCCACCCAGTGCCCACGCGCTGAGCCGAGGGCCAAGCAGTTCCCCCGGCACCGGAGTACAGCCACAGCTCGCCGGCAGCGTTGCGGGCCAGGATGTCAGCCCGTCCGTCGCCGTCGAAGTCACCGGGCCCAACCAGGGAGTCCATCACATTCCACCCTTGGCCAACGGTCTGCCGCGCCAGCCAACTGCCGTATCCGTTGGGCGGGTACAGCCACAGCGCGCCGGACCCGTCGCGGGCCACCAGGTCGGTTAGGCCGTCGCCGTTGAAGTCCCCTGCGCCGGTGATCTCGGACATTCCGGTCCACCCGGACCCGGCCCACATCCGCGGCAACCAGCCACCCGTTCCGTCGCCTCGGTAAACCCAGAGAGCACCGCCGCGGTCGCGGGCCACAACGTCCGCGCGTCCGTCGCCGTGGAAGTCGATCGCTTCGATAGCGCTCATGCCCTCCCACCCCGTGCCGACGAGCCCGCGCGAAAGGAACCCGCCCGCGCCATTCCCCGGGTAGAGCCACAGCAGGCCACCGCCATCGCGGGCCAGCACATCGGATTTGCCGTCACCGTTGAAGTCACCCGGCGAGACCAGTGCCGTCATGACATTCCAACCCGGGCCAACCTGGACCCGGGACAACCAACCACCGGAGCCGTTGCCGGGGTACATCCACAGGACTCCGGAGCCGTCGCGAGCCAGAACATCGGCCGATCCGTCGCCGTTGAAGTCGTTCTTGACCGGCGCGGGAACGGTGCCGTCAATCACTGATACGGAGTCACTGCCGGTGTTGGCCACGTAGACGGTTCCGGTAGCGGGGTTCACCGCAGCGTCAACCGGATCTTGCCCCGTAAAAACGGCTGAGAAGGTGTTGTCCGCGCCATCCACTACGGCGACTCCCCTGCCGGACAGCGGTGCGTAGATTTTGTTCGACGCCGGGTTTACCACGACGTCCATAATCCTGGTGGCGGTCCTTAGCTCAGCGACCTGAGTCTGGGAAGCACCGTCAATAACCTGAATGAAACCATCGATGGAGGGGCTGTCCCCGGCCACGTAGATCTTGTTGGTGGCAGGGTTCACAGCAAGTTTGCCCACGTTGTTCGCCGAAGGAATGCTCCCGGTGACGGTATCAGTGATTCCGTCAATCACGCTCACGCCCGCACCGTACCTGCCAAGTGTTGTGAAGTAGATCTTGTTGGTCGTTTCGTTCACCGCGACGTCAAGAATGCCGCCGGCTCCGATGATGATGCTGGAGGTAACGATGCCGCCTGCGTCCACTACCCGGATGGTCCCGGAGGATTTTACGTACACCTTGCCGGTGGCCTGGTTCACCACAATGTCCTGGGCGCCCCCGGCGAGCGGCACGGACGTGGTGGTGTTCGTTGCCCCATTGATGATGGTCATCCCAGTACTCACACCGACGTAAATCTTGTTGGTAGCGGAGTTCACTGCGATGACGCCGGGCGATGACCCCACGGGAATCCACGTCACAGCACCAGAGACCCCATTAACAACAGCAACGGAGCCGCCAATCTCGCTGACGTAAATCTTGTTGGTCGCCGGGTTCACGGCAACGTCAACGGGCATGTCTCCGGAGTACAGGAGGCCCCCGTCGGACGTTCCGTTGATGACCGAAACACCCTCGAACGAGGCCACGTACGCCTTGTTGGTGACGGGATTGACCGCAATGCCGGTGGGGTTATCTCCCACTGAAACAGTATTCGTCACGACATCAGCCATGGCGGGCGAAGCAAAGGCTCCAGACAACAGCGCCAGCCCCAACCCGACGGCGACTGTACCCGCCGCTGCCCGGCGCCGTCGTCGTACGTTTACTCCCCCAAGCGCGCGCGAACCATCCCCAGCAGCAAACATGGCAAGACCCCCAGAAGTCATGACGCCCCAGCGCGTCGGATACCGGAAGTCTACGCGCGCCCTCAGACAAATCAGAGAACCACCTGTTAACCAACTCTTCCTCCACAGGCCACCATAGTGAACCCGCGCAGCCAACCGCCCCAGCCACCGTTGAAGGCGTGAGGATCGCAATCGTCGCCGAATCATTCCTGCCATTGATGAATGGGGTAACCCACTCGATACTGCGGGTGCTGGAGCATCTGCAGGAGCGCGGGGATGAGGTGATGGTGATCGCGCCGTCGACGTCGGACACTGATGTTTCGAGCGTCGAGAAGGGTGCGTATGTGCACCGGCTTCCTTCGGTGCCGCTGGCCGGTTACACGAATGTGCGGGTTGCGTTGGGTGGTGTGAATCGGGTCAAGCGAATCCTTGCCGATTTCTCCCCCGACGTCGTTCACCTCGCCTCCCCCTTCGTCCTCGGCTGGCGCGCCGTGCAGGCCGCCCATCAGCTCGGCATCCCGACTGTGGCGATCTACCAAACCGAGGTTCCCAGCTACGCCGCCCGCTATGGCGTGCCGTTCCTGGAGAACTGGGCCTGGAACCGCGTGGACAACATCCACCTCCTGGCCACCCGAACCCTTGTGCCATCCACGTTCGCGCTGAACCAGTTGCGCGGACGCGGCATCCTGCGCGTGGACATGTGGCGTCGCGGTGTGGATACCGCGCGTTTCAACCCAGCGAAACGTTCGACGGCGTGGCGCAGCTCAGTAGCGCCCGACGGTCACCGCATCATCGGCTACGTCGGCCGGCTCGCCGTCGAAAAGCAGGTTGAGGACCTCGCCGTGCTGGCTGATCTGCCGAACACCAAGCTGGTGATTGTGGGTGATGGCCCGCAACGCGCGGCCCTTGAAGCGCAGCTGCCTGACGCTGTATTTACAGGCTTCCTCGGCGGGGATGCGCTGGCGGAGGCCGTGGCGTCCTTTGACCTTTTTGTCCATCCCGGCGAGTTCGAGACCTTCTGCCAGACCATCCAGGAAGCCATGGCCTCGGGCGTTCCCGTGGTGGCGACCGGCCGCGGCGGGCCCTTGGACCTCGTCGAAAACTCGCGGACTGGCTGGCTGTACGAGCCGGGAAACCTCGCCCAGCTGCGCAGTTACGCGCAGGACCTGATCGGCGACGACGCCAAGCGCCGCGCGTTCGCAACAGCAGCAAGCGCCTCGGTCCAGGGGCGGACGTGGCCTGTGCTCAGCGCCGACCTGGTGCGCCACTACGACGAAGTCATCTCAGGTGTTCCCGAAGGAACCGGCCCCACCGAACTTACCTCAAGCAAAGGACCCTCCTCATGAAGATCTCCGTGATCGGCTGCGGCTACCTCGGCGCAGTCCATGCCGCAACGCTCGCTTCGATGGGCCACACCGTGGTGGGTATCGACGTCGATTCCTCCAAGGTTGAGCAGCTCAACAAGGCGATGGCACCGTTCCACGAACCCGGCCTGGATGAGCTCCTCAAGGACGGTCGCACCACTGGCCGCCTCGAGTTCACCACCGATTTCTCCGCCGCCGCCGATGCGCAGGTGCACTTCCTCTGCGTGGGCACCCCGCAGTCCAAGACCTCTGACACCGCGGACCTCTCCTACCTGATGGGCGCCACGAAGAGCCTCCTGCCGCACCTGGCCAAGGGCGCCGCCGTCGTGGGTAAATCGACGGTGCCGGTTGGCACGGTTGAAGCGCTCCGCGCGATCCTGGCCCGTCGTTCTGACGTGCTGCTCGGCTGGAACCCCGAGTTCCTGCGCCAGGGCACGGCCGTCAAAGATTCTCTGGTCCCCGACCGGCTGGTTTACGGCGTCCCCGGCGGCAAGGGTGCCGCTGCCGGCGCTCCGGTCACCGCTGTGCTGGATGCCGTGTACGAGCCGCTGATCTGCGCAGGCATCCCGCGCCTGGTCTGCAATTTCGCGACGGCGGAACTGATCAAGTCGGCGTCGAACGCGTTCCTGGCCACGAAGGTCAGCTTCATCAATGCAATGGCTGAGCTGTGCGATGCGTCGGGTGCCGATGTGAGCGAGCTCAGCGAGGCGATGGGCCTGGATCCGCGCATCGGCAACCGGTACCTGCACGCCGGACTCGGCTTTGGTGGCGGCTGCCTGCCCAAGGACATCCGGTCGTTCCGTGCGCAGGCACGCGAACTGTCGGTGCCGTCCGTGGATGAGTGGATGGCCCTGGTTGATTCGGTGAACCTGGACCAGCGTTCCCGGGCCGTGGTGGTTGCCCGCGAGATGTGCCGCGGCTTCCTGTCCGGCCGCACGGTGACCATCCTCGGCGCCGCGTTCAAGCCCGACACCGACGACATCCGCGACTCCCCCGCCCTGGACGTCGCCCAGCAACTCGCAGCCGCCGGCGCACACGTCACCGTCACCGACCCCAAAGCCATCAACAACGCCTGGATCCGCTACCCACAGATCCGCTTCGAAGCCTCCACCAAGCGCGCCCTCGAAGGCGCCGAACTGGTGCTGCTGCTGACGGAGTGGGATGAATACGTTTCGCTGTCGCCGTCGGTTGTCGGGTCACTCGTACGACGCCGGATGGTGCTGGACGCTCGAAACGTCCTGGACGCTGAGGCCTGGCGGAGTGCGGGGTGGACGGTCCGCGGGTTGGGGACGGGTGCGTCGGTTGTGGCTGAGGAGCGCGGGGACGCGAACCTTAGCGCTCGACGGAAGCATGCGCGGGCGTAAGCCCGTAGGTCTTGGCGTGCCGCCTGTAATGTGAGCGGCACGCTAAGTCATAGATAACTTTCCCTCCCCTTGCCATTCCGCCGAATGTTATGGTCACGGGACGCGCCATCGCATCGGCGCATCTACAAGGGGGCAATAAGTGAAAAAGGGTTCTAATCACACGGCCAAAAACCGGCATTTGCCAGGCAAGTCTTCCTGGGCTCAACGCAGGAAGACTTTGGGACTGGTTGCGATCACGTCGCTGCTGGCTATGACCACAGCCTGCGGTCAGGGGGCGACGACAAACGCCAACTCGGTGAACAGCACAACGGCAACACCTTCTGCGATACCGTCGCCTACACCCAGCAAGGTCGCTGGGACGGCCTGTAAAAGTGAGAAGGCGACTCAAACTTCTTCCGGAGAAACGTACGTATGCGTAGTTGACCGTGCTGGCAAATTAACGTGGTCGGACTCAGCCACCGCAAAGAAACTGTCCGATGATCGAGCTGCGGAAGCGGCTGCGAAGGCTGCAGCTGAAAAGGCGGCTGCGGACAAAGCAGCCGCGGATAAGGCAGCTGCTGACAAAGCTGCAGCCGATCAGGCAGCGGCGGCTCAAGCCGCGGCCGACAAGGCCGCCGCTGACAAAGCAGCTGCGGACGCCGCGGCTGCCGCGTTAGTTCCCAAAGCTGTTCCGGCTGCGCCTCAGGCACAGAGCAATTGCGATCCGAACTACACGGGTGACTGCGTGCCAATTGCGTCCGATGTTGATTGCGCGAGTGGGAAAGGTAACGGCCCAGCATATGTGAGGGGTCCTGTGACGGTCGTTGGGACCGACATCTATCAACTCGACGGCAACGGTGACGGAGTCGGCTGCGAGAAGTAGTAGCCGTTCGGGGCGACCGTGGCCGGGGAACAACGGTCGCCCCTGACGCCGCTTCCGACATCAGGGAGTTGAATGGGTGAAAGCATGCGCGGGCGTAAGCCCTCTTTGCTTTACTTGGGGCATGGAAGAGTCTGGGAGGAAGGACCGTGCCCTCCGGGTTGATGGTCTGACCAACGGCCGCGACCTCGGCGGGTTGGAACGTGCCGACGGAACCCGGACGCCGCGTGGCGTGTTTTTCCGGAGCGACAACGTGGACCGGATCAGCCCCGCCGGGTGGGAGCAAGTGTACGAGGCGGGGATTCGTACTGTTGTCGATCTTCGCCAACCGCAGGAACGTGAAGGGGACACCCAAGAACGTCCAGCCTGGCTGACAACGATCAACGTGGACCTTGACGGACTTGAGAACACGGAGTTTTGGGCCGGCTACTGGGACAACGGTTTGGTCGGCACCGCGCTGTACTTCCTGCCCCACCTCACTGAGATGCCCGAACGAGCCGGAGCTGCCATCTCCTCCATCGTCAACGCTCCGCCGGGTGGCGTCCTTTTTCATTGCATGGGTGGCCGGGACAGGACCGGCATGATCGCCATGATTCTGCTTTCGGCCGTGAACACCAGTTCCGAGCAAATCGTTGGTGACTACCTTGAAACCGTCAGGCTGGGCGACCTCCGAGCGGCCAGCAGCAACAGAAACAACGTCGAACCCTTGCTCAACGAACTCTGCGAGCGCCATGGCACCACTACCGAAGGAGCCTTCCGGACGGCTCTGGCCGGGTTCGACCTATGTAGCTTCATCGAGGCAGCTGGCCTCCCCGAGAGTGACCGCGCTGCTCTCGACACCTGGCGTGGCAGCATCCTGGAGACCGTGGTCAGTCCATGCGGCTCTGAACGTCCAAGAGGAACTTGATGCCAGAGTCGGACAGCTTCTCGTCGAGTCGACCCCAGCTGGGGCCTTCCCACAACTCGAGCCTGTGCAGGCTCCCAGTGACCTCGTAGTAGAGGTCGCTCGCCCAAGACAGGGGAATCTCACCGCCCGTTCTGGTTCTCAACCCATCTTGGTGAAGCGCGGCCTGGATCACCTGATCCCTTAGCCCGTAGGGTGGCTGGTCCCCTGATAGTTCCCAATGGATGAACAGCGGCCTTGCGATGCGCTCCGCGTCGCTGTCTGGATTCGCCAACTCATTTGCCAGGAAATCCCACAGGGCTTCGGGGTCCCCGGCCAGTCTCCGTCCTCTGGGCGTCAAGAGCAGCCTGTCCTTGAGCTTCCGCAAAAGTTTCCACTCCTGCAACTGTTCCCGAAGATTCAGGATTGGCTGCGTGCTCACCTCCACCCGTCCCGCCGAAATCCATTCATCGTCCCAGCCAAGCTCGGTCATGGCCCGCTTCACGAAGGCGGGCTTCAAGTAGCCGGCAGAGGTCAAAGGTAGGCCGTCCAGCTGGGCCTCCTTAAGGAACCACAGGATCGGACCCAGGACGGCTTCGTAGTCCGCAGCCGTCACCTCACCTGGCCAGAATCGCTGCGCCAAGCTGCGGAGCTGCCCGTTTATTGCCACTAGATCAAAGGCGGCCGGGTCGAACTTGGAGACGTGTTCCTGCGTCACGAACTCAAGCCATTCAACAGCTTCCCTGTGCTCAGGGTGCCTGCGGTTACTCACCACAGCCACCACGTTGGCGTACCCACCCACTCCCCCGGAGTCCTCAATGGGTCCCCTCATCGCTCCGTCGAGGCAGGCGATGGTGTTCTCATGCAGCTCAGCGGGACCCACAACCTCGATCTCGTGCGTCCAGCTGTCACCGAAGTCGTACTCGTAGAGGAGGTCTGAAAGACCTGGCGTCTGAGCGTCGAACAACTCCAGCAGCCGAACGGCAGCTGGGCTTTCGGCACCCTCGGGACCATCGCCGTCGTCGACGTCCATGAAGATGCGCTTCTTGCCTGACCTGTCTTGGCCGGCGACAGCGTACAAATGCGAGTTCTTCCACCCGAAGGCGCACTGGATGGCGCCGTGCAGCTCGGCAACAGTGGCACTCTCCGGAATGACGAGCTGCCGCCAGATCAGCGGCTCTGTCTCACTGATGGAAATGCGCACTTCGACGGCGGGAACGGTGGTGGGTGACTCCATATCGGCAATTCTGCCAGTGCAGGCCGAATGCCCGCGTCACAGCTGCCCAGTTCCGCGCACTACCTCTGTATACGGGGTGAACCAACCAGAACAAGGACTTGCCAGTGATCACGCACTTCTACCCAGCGGCCCTTCGCATCATCACATGCGTTGTGGCCGTGTGTTCTGCGGTGTCAGCCACCCTGCTTGGGACGGCCCCGCCTCCTGAAAGCTTGAAAGTACTCGATCCCGTAGATCTGAGGACCACCGCCGTCGTCCTGACTATGGCACTGGGTGTCGTGGCGCCGGTAACCCTACTGATTGCTGACCCGCTCAGATGCCTCCTGCTCAAAGCGGGCGTCTTTGCCGCGTCGGGGTTCGGAAACGCCATGATGCTCAGCCCGCTGCTGGTGGTGCCGTTTCAGGAAACCTCCACAATGATCGCCGTGATCTGCTCTCTGACTCTGACGATTGGAAGCATAATCACGTACATGGAGTCGGTGGAACGCAAGAACGCTCGACGGCGGGCCACCACCTAGACGCTGCCGCCCACCACTCATCTTCGCCTTTCGCGCCCCCTATTTCATGGGTGTGCAGCACCTAGTGGCCGGATCCGAACACCTAGTTCCGAAACCCGGCCATAGTCTCTTCTTGTGCCTCCGGGGCGGGAATCCCGGTGTCCGGCGGGAGCCCCACCCGCTCCTGGCGTAGGAGGCACTACGGCGCGGCCCCACCTGCCTACCCCCTGGTGGGGTCGCGCCCAGCCGCACACGTTAGCCGACCGAATGCCGCCGCAAGCGCACAAGGCGGAATACGATGCCAACGCCAAACATCAGCACACCCAGCCCGACGGACAGGGGCGGCAGCGTTGCCACAAGCAGCACGCATGCGAGCGCACCAACCACTTGCAGGGCCTTGGGGTACCGGCGGTCCTCGGCCGGCTGCGTGAACGCAGCGACGTTGGCCACCAAGTAGTAGAGCAGCACACCGAACGAGGAGAAGCTGATGGCACCGCGTAGGTCAGCCACCGCAACGATCACGCAAATGACCACCGCAAGCGTCATCTCTGCACGGTGCGGCACTTTGTACTTCGGGTGCACAGCGGCGAGTGCGTGCGGCAGGTCGTGCTCTCGCGCCATCGCCAGGCTTGTCCTGCCGAGCCCGGCTATCAGAGCCAGCAGGGCTCCCAGCGAAGCTATCGCGGCTCCGACGCGAACCACAGGAGCAGCCCACGCAAAGGTTCCCTTGTCGACGGCGGCGGCGAGCGGCGTCGTACTCTCCGCGATACCGTCGGGGCCGAGTGCCGCGAGAAGGGTGACAGCGATGACTGCGTAAATCAGGATCGTAATGCCGAGAGCGATGCCGATGGCCCTCGGAATGGTTCGGCGAGGTTCCCGGACTTCCTCGCCCATCGTTGCAATCCGCGCGTATCCGGCGAACGCGAAGAACAGCAGCCCGGCTGACTGAAGAATCCCGTACCAGCCGCGAGCCAGCAGCCCCTCCCCCATCAGGTTTCCGAAGTCCGGACCGGATCCACCCCACACGGCAGTTACTGCTATGACAAGCGCAATCAGCACAGCAACCACCAGAATCCGGGTCAGGCCCGCTGTCCGGGTTACGCCGTGGTAGTTCACAGCAGTCAAAAGTACGACGGCGGCAATCGCCACCGGGCGTTCCCAGCCTTGAGGTGCGGCATAGGCAGCGAACGTCATAGCCATCGCGGCGGCGCTGGCTGTCTTGCCGATAACGAATCCCCACCCGGCCAGGAATCCGTACCAGGGTCCAAGCCGTTCACGGCCGTAGACGTAGGAGCCACCGGATGTCGGGTAGGCGGCGGCGAGTTGAGCCGACGACGTGGCGTTGCAGAAGGCCACGAACGCCGCCACCACCATGCCCACCAGCAGCCCCGAACCTGCAGCCGCCGCGGCTGGAGTGAAGGCAGCGAAAACGCCGGCGCCAATCATGGAGCCGAGGCCAATGAGCGAGGCATCGAACGTGCCGAGCCTGCGGGCCAAGGCCGGAGAATTGCTCACAGGAACCCTTTACGCGTTGGGAAGCTGATGACGGCCCGAAAGGGCGGTGATCAGGAGATGCTTCGAGCGTATCCCGGGTCAGCGTGGTGGAAGTGAATTCCCCACGAGCATGAAGAGACTGTTGCGCGACGTTGCACCGGTTTTCCTCAGTGCGTTGGAAATGTGGTTTTCCACGGTCCTGGCGCTGATGCCCAGGTGTTCGCCAATCTCTACATTCGAGCGGTGTCCCGCCAGCACAGCCACCTCGATCTCCCTTTCAGTCAGGGGCGTAGTCCTGAAAGCGTTGAAGGACAGTTGTTCATTGGCCGACGGGAACCGGACGGCGAACATCCAAGAGGCCTGCGCAAGAGCGTCCGCCGCAACACCGTCGCCTTCCACCACGTGGCGTTTGAGGGCGCCGCGGAGCAGCATACCGATTTGGTAGGTGTCGGTATCTGGTTCGTAGTGCTTGAGGAGGAGTCCCAGCAGCTGGTGGTCTCCCTCAACTACTGCGGCGGCAATGGCCAGGAAGTTGTTGTGGACGGATATGCCGCTCTCCCTAAGGATCTTCTGCAGCAGGTCCAGTACCGGCTTGCCTGGGCACAAACAGGTGCACAGCAAAGCCGTCATCATGGCTTCGAGAACGTAGCCGCTCTTCAATTGTCGTTTGACGAGCTTGGCTGCCTTGCGGTCGAACGTTGCCGGCTGGGCGCTGCTGTGGGCGATGAGTTCGTAGGCGCCCTTACCTATACCGGGGAGGGGTCCAACGTCGTGCACGTCATCCCGTGCTTGGGCAGCTATGGAGAAAGCCGGCGAGACCACGTTGGTTGCGTGCCTTAGCCCCGCAAGCCGCAGCATGGCATCGTACAAGGAATCGACGACAAACCCCGGCCGGCCCATGGCAAAGACGCTGCTCATGAGGTACTCGGCCTCTTCGAAATTTCCTCGGTACAACAGTCCGTGGGCAGCGATGTAGCTGCTGGTGACAACGCCGAACTGATCCAGGTTCTTGCGGGCCTCGGCACGCCAATCCAGGGCGAAAACGAGTGATTCATCCACCCGGCCGGCGGCGAACATCGCGAAACCTCGGATGAAGGGGCGGAGGTGCGGGAAGGCGTCCTCGTCCCCCTCACCCTCGACTGCCTCGAGGGCAGCTTCCGGCTGCAGGCGGTATAGCTCCAGCAACCCGCACACCAGGTTTCGCATACCCCCGTGAGCATCGGCACCTGCAAGTAGGGGCTCTGTGGGTTGAACGCGACCATGGGATGCGCTGAGAAAGAGAACGGCATCTGCGACTTCCGCTTCGTACTTGGGCTGGGCCGCAGATAAGGACTGGAGAATTTCGACGGCGGCGCTTGGCCCCTGGCCGGTCTGAATAGCGAGCATCGCCTTGGTAATCGTGAGAAACAGCAGGTCTGTTGTTTCGGCGTCGGCGGTTGTTGTTTCTGCGCAGACGCGAGCGGCGCGTTCAATGTTCACGGGGGCACCCCAATACGTACGGAGGAGCGCCACCGCGTTGGCGGCTGTCTTGTTTCCTTCCCATCGCTCGAACCGCGTGCGTTCGCGGGATGCGTTGTGGTCATGGAAGTGACGGGCGGTCACTGCGTCGTCGTCGCCCTTTTCCAGCCGGAGCTCGGCGAGAAGTTGGGCGAGGCAATCAGGTGTTGAAGAGTTTTCGGTGGCCGTTTGCGGAGCGGTCTCAAGCATCCCCGCGATTTTGCTGCGCAACAGGTGTCGGTCGCGGAGCATCTCCTGCCCACGGAAATGGTCGGCGATGACCGGCGGACTGATTGCGGCGATGGAGCCGCTGTGGTGGTCGGTCATGACGGAGAGAAATCCGCGGCGCTCGAGATTCTCCAGGATCTCGGGGGTGATGACCTTCTGCAGGATGTCGATGCGCGCCGTGCCCAGTATTGCCATGATGTGGAGTGCGGTGAACTCCTCGGTGGTGACCTCAGCCAGCAGCGCTTCAAGGGTTCCCCGGAGGTGTTCATTCCAGAGGGAGCTGCCGGTCATGCGCCATTGTTTATCTCTCAGGACAAGGAGCTCACTCAGCGATGCCGTTTCGGCTATCCGTACGATGAGCCGGGGATTTCCCGCGGACTTGGTGAGGATGCGGGCCGTTGCCTCTGCATCCGCAGGTGCACCAAGCACTTGGGCGATCAACATGTGGACCTGCTCGTAGTGGAGGGGGTCCAGTTGCAGGTGAGCCTCGCGGCCTTGGTTGAGGACCGCGAGTTGGCCTTTGGAGAACGCCCACGTTTCCGGGGCGGTGGCAACCATTGGGCAGTCGGATCGCCGGCGGACGGCTTCCAGGACTGCCAGGGATTCATTGTCGACCAGATGGATGTCGTCAGCTACTATCAAGTGCTTTCCCGGCGTGGCCAGCTGGCTGGCGAACACGTCCGCGACGTCGAAGACACCACTTCGGCCCGGGCGCATGTCCAAACCCAGCCCCTTGATGGCCGAATACGGGATACTGCGGTGCGTGCGCAGACCGCTGATGAAGTGGACGGAGACACCTGTCTTCTCCAGGTTGGCAATCACGCTTTTGACGACGGCGGTCTTGCCGCTTCCGGTGGCGCCGACAACACGCACCCCTATGCCGCGTGCAACGAAATCGAGGATTCGTTGAACCTCTGAATCGAACACTCGACCTGACCTTCTATTTCCGTGGACGCCCGACATGCGGCTCACTTCGCAGGCTAGATCGAGAAATCGGGACTAGGTGGCAAAACGGCCTTGCACAGGCCGATTTGGGGCCATCTAGGTGGTGATTTGAGCAAAACTAGGTGCTGGCGGGGACCGTCTAGGTGGTGGGGCTGGTCGGAAATCAGGTGATACATAGGATGCTCCCTCAGCTCTGCAGGTGGATTACCTTCCACGCTACGGAGGTCTGGGCGAGAGTTACACGGGTGTAATTCACTATGTGGATATGTATTCGAGTTATATTTTAGTCCCTAGTACACATCTTCGACTCCGGGACTCTGAGCGCTTGTGTTCGAAAGGGGCCGTTGCCACCAACGCATTTGACAAGGGGCTGCTCCCAGGTCGAGAGTGTTGCTCAATCACCGGAGCCATCAGCGCGAACGGTGATTCTCGGGCATTTTCATTGTGGGGGGGGACAAATGAGGATCAATGCTGCGCATCACGAACCTATCCAAGAGCTACGGCCTCAAAAGGGTCATCAATAACGGCAACCTCACCATTCCTTCAACAGGGTTACACCTCATCCGTGGTGAGAACGGAAGCGGCAAGACCACCCTGCTCAAGTGCCTCGCAGGACTGGTCAGGTTCAAGGGTGAGGCCAGCTGGTACAAAAGCGACCTTCGAGACTACGTATCTGCAGCCTTCGACGACTCGGCCGTCCATGAGCGCCTGACTGGACTGCAGAATCTCAGTGCCCTCCTGGATATCCCACCCCGCCTGGTCACCGCCCATCCCATCATCCGGACATTTCTCACCCGGGAACTGCTGAGTCGGAGGTCATCCTCATACTCCCTGGGGCAGCGAAAGAAGCTCACGCTGGCGGCGGCGTTCGCAAGTGGCCGGCCATGCATCCTGCTCGACGAGCCAGGCTCAGGCCTGGATGATCACGGGAGGCGTGCGCTGCGCCTCGCGTTGGAGTCGATTGAGGCCAGCAAGTGCGTCATCGTTTCTGATCATGACGCCGCGTCCTATCAGGACATTGCCTCTACGACATTCACCATCCGGAGGGGAAAAGTCCGTCCAGACAGGGAAGCCATGGTGTCACTTCGATGAGCAAGTATCTGCGTTCCCTGAGAACAGAACTGCGATATCAGTTCTGGAGCAAAGCACTGCTCCTCCCCATCGGCGGTCTGCTGGCGTCGTTGGTAATCCCCTTTACTGGGAGCATCAGCAATGTCAGCTCAGCCCTGACGCGGCTTCAAACCACAGAGTCGCACGCACTGGCCAACGGCATCTCTTTGGCCGCGGCCATGGAACAGCCCAACAACGTCCTCATCCAAGGCGGTCAACGGATCATCGACAACCCCCTCCGTTTTGACTACGAGGCCGCCTTCTTCGCCAGCCGCGCCATGGAGGGCACTAATGCCATCGGCACTGGGCTGGAGATGGTCACCTTCCTGGTCATCCCCCTGCTCTTCTTCATCTACGGATGCGCAACAGCAGTAGGCGATGTCCGCCGTCGGATCCTGAAGGATCGAATTGTCGCTCAAGGCGCTGCACAGTACGTTGCCGCGAAGGTGACAACAATCGTGTTGGTTGCGGTGGCGGCGGTTGTGCTCGCCGCCGGGCTGAGCTTGGGAGCGGCGCCGGTCCTGAGGTCCCTGTTCCTGGAGAACGACAGCCACAACTTTGTCTATGCCGTGGACGACATCGGGGCAGGCAACCCCGTTGCCCAAATTGCATTCGCTTCCGCTGTGGCCGTCCTGTTTGGCCTAGTGGGGCTCTTTGTTGGGCTCGTTGCCAGGACCATGCTGATACCTTGCTTGGCTGCGGGAGCGTTGCTCCTGCTGCTGCCGTTCGCCGGCCCCTACGATCCCCGTAACATCCTTACAGCCGCGGCGGAAGGCATCTTCAGCTACTGGGGCGGATTTAACCCACGTACGCCTTTTCCAGTGTGGACTGAGCTCGGGGTCTTGCTGTTGGTTGTCGGCCTGGCCTTGGTGGCTCTCGCCGCGACGGCGGTGTGGTCTCGGATGTCGAAGTTCGTCTAGCCCAGCGCCAATGGGAGGGCAAACAAAAGCAGGGCCGGTCAATGACCGGCCCTGCTTCTTTGTTATCCGAAGACTAGATAGCCTGGATGTTTACTGCCTGGGGACCCTTGGGGCCCTGCTCGACGTCGAAGGAAACCTTCTGGTTCTCTTCGAGGGAGCGGTAGCCCGAGGAGTTGATCGCAGAGTAGTGAGCGAAAACGTCCTGGCTGCCATCTTCAGGAGAGATGAAGCCGAAGCCCTTTTCGGAGTTGAACCATTTCACGGTACCTGTAGCCATTTTTTCAGTCCTTACTGAAGGTGGAGATGCTCCCGACTTTCGGGTCTCCGGTGTGGGGTGTTCTCCACCGTTACTTCAGAAGGTCACGATCCAGAGGGACCGTGGGGACTGCCTGAACTACCAAATGCCAAACACAACAACACCGTCAAGTCTACAGAGTTCTGAGCAGATAGCTAGTGCTGGGAAATATTTATCCATCCGGTGTTGATCGAGGGACTCAAAAAGCGTCGGGGATCGGATGCGGCTGGAGCAGGAACTGGTTCGGTGGAAGTGGGCGTTGGAACAATGGGGAGCATGAGGCCATACCCGATGCCGTACAAATACCGTACACTCGAGTGAGGAGGTAGAGACCATGTCGATGACCAAGACCCGACGACTGGAACTACGCACCGACGAGACCACAGACCAGTTGATCTCGGAGGCGGCGGAGTTACTGCACGTTTCCAAGACGGCGTTTGTCACTGACGCTGCCAGGCAGGCGGCCGAACGAGTGGTTGCACGCGCGGACACCACCCTCATGGCCCCGGAGATTTTCGACGCCATGATGGCTTCTCTCGACGTGGCCGACGAGTCGTCCGAACTGGAGACGCTGTCCAAGCTTCCACGGCTTATTCGTCGATGACGCAACCCCGTTATTCAATAGTGAAGTTGGCCCCCGGGATGGATCTGGGGGCCTTCGACTGTGGCGAGGAGAGCTACAACTTGTGGCTCACTGAGCACGCCGCGAAATCAGTGGAGTCTGGTGCCAGCATGGTCTACCTCTTCATTGAGAGCCAGATACCCACCGAGCAAAAGGTTGTTGGATACTTTGCCATTTGCCCGACACTGGTGGTCCGGGACGATATGCCCAAGCCCCTTCAGCGGAATCTGCCGCGGAGCACGCCCGCCTGGCTACTGGCAAAGCTTGCCCTTGACCGCTCTCTTCGCGGGGATTCTGAAAAACGATGGGGCTGGCAACTCCTCAGAGTTGCATTGGAAACGATCGTTGAGGCCGCTTCAGTGGGAGGCGGACAGGTCATTGTGGTCGACGCTGACAATCCCGGACTGATTGGCTGGTACTCACGCCACGGCTTCAAATCCACAGGCGGAGACGATCTCCGTCTGTATATGAAGGTTGCGACGGCGCGAAAGTATCTTCTGGATAGCTAAGGCACACTGACAGTCGGCCGATTCCATGCTCCACACAGCGAGCAGTGCATCCGCCGCTTACGCCTTCAGGTAGGTTTTTAGCGCTGCTGCGGCTCGTCACCGTTGGTCGCGCCATTGAGCCTGTCTTTAATCACCCAACTGGCAATTGACGGAGCAGCCGTCGCTATAAGGCACGCCGTCGCCCAGAAGTTGTCCAATAGGCCGCTGACGAGCAGAAACAGGCTAACCGCGATCACCACCCACGTTGTGATGTCGAGAAGCCGAATCACGCTGGTAGTAGACATGTGCGAATCATCCCCCTAGATACGTTCCGAAAGCCTATGTCTTTTGAACGCGCGCGGCATCCTGCGACCTCGCATCCGGAGGACGTTCCAGCGGCAGCCGCTCCAGGTGCTCAGCCAGTAGAAATCCGTCTTCGTCCATCCCCTTACAGGCCTCCGAAGCGTACAGTTCACCCCATGGGACCGACCCCGGATACGGTCATCATCGGCGCAGGCCAAGCCGGCCTCACGACGAGCTACTGGCTCACGCAATTTGGCGTCGAGCATCAGATCCTGGAACGACGCGACTCACTCGGCGGCGCGTTCCAGGACCGCTGGGACAGCTTCTACATGAACACACCGAACCTTGCGCTGGACCTCCCCGGAATGCCGTACGACGGCGACGACCGGAACGCGTTCATCTCGCGCGACGCTGTGGTGAACCTTTTCAGGCGCTATGCGGAGCTGATCGCCGCTCCGGTCCACACGGGCGTCGACGTCACTCGTCTATCCGCGACACCAGGCGGCGGGTTCCAGCTTGAGACATCTCTCGGGAACCTGCGGGCCAAGAACGTGGTCCTCGCGACCGGTGCGTACCAAGTCCCCAAGATCCCTGCCTCGGCCGCCATGTTTCCAGCCGGCGTGACGCAACTCCATACCCACGACTACCGCAATCCAGAGCAGCTGCCACACGGCGCCGTGCTCATCGTCGGAACCGGCCAGTCGGGTGGGCAGATCGCTGAGGAGCTTCACGCCGCGGGCCGCGAAGTCCACCTCTCCGTCTCCATCGTCCCCGAAGCGCCCCGCCGATACCGCGGCCAGGACCTCATCTACTGGATGCTCGAAACCGGCAAACACGGTCCCGACTACGGAGTCAATGCCCTCACCACCGAGGCGCTCCCCTCCCCTGCCCTACGCTTCGCGCCTAACCCGCTGCTCTCAGGCACCGACGGCGGCCACAGCATCCACCTCCGCGAACTGGGCCGTCGAGGCATGCACCTGCACGGCCATCTTGAAACAGTCGACGACGGCGACATCACCTTCAGCGACGACCTCGCCGAACGCCTGGCAACAGTCGAGTCGGCCTTCGCGCAACGCTCGGGAAAGGCGATCGATGCCTACATTGCGGCGGCCGGGATCGGCGCGCCTGAGCAGTCACCCTTGCCAGCCGACGACTGGCTCCCGTCACAGCAGGCACAGCTGAACATGACCGACGCCAACATCACGTCCGTCCTGTGGGCCACAGGCTACAAGCTCGACTTCCGCTTCGCCGACATGCCTCTGGTCGATGAATGGGGCTACCCTCGGCACTCGCGAGGCGTCACGGAGATCCCCGGCCTCTACGTCGTAGGACTCCCATGGCTTACTCGGCATTACTCCGCAATAGTCGGTGGCGTTGGGCTGGACGCGGAGTACGTGGCGGGGCGGGTTGCCGTGGCGTGACAGCTTTACTGGCTTTCCGTCTGGTCGATCTCCGCCATGTTTCCCACCGCGGGAGCCCCCTCCACCAGTGTGTAGCGTTGCATCACCGCACCGTTCGGTGAAGCAACCACGGGCTCGATAAGCCTGAGGTTCGTCGGCACCACTCCGTCCGCGAACACCTTCTTCCCGCGGCCGAGGAGGATCGGATAGACCCACAGGTTGAGTTGGTCGAAAAGGCGCTCAGAGAAAAGAGTTTGGACGAGGTCGAGGCTGCCGATGACGTGGATGTTCTGGTGCTTCTGGCGGAGTTCCCTCAAGGACGCCACGGTGTCAGGGCCGAGCCAAGTGGATCCTTCCCACTCAAGCTGTTGCGACTGACGCGAGGCCACGTACTTCGGAAGTCGGTTGAACAGCTCAGCGATTTTGCCATCTTGGTGAGGCCAGTACGAGGCGAAGATGTCATACGTCCGCCGCCCCAGTAGCAGTGCGTCCATTCCCACCATTCCGGAATCGATCTGATCGCCAACAACCTCGTCGATAAGCGGCGCCTGCAAGCCGCCGAACGCGAAGTCGTTAGCAGGGTCCTCTTCCGGCCCGCCGGGCGCCTGCGCGACTCCGTCGAGCGTCGTGAACAGGTCAATGTGAATCAGTCCCATGTCGGGATCCTTCCCTGCTGCCCGTCGTCACCCCGGCGACAGGATCAAGTTGAGGGTTCCACGAGTGTACTCGGGAAGCATTGGTTACCAGATCTTCTTCTGGTCCAGCTGAAGTGCCGGGCGGCGGAACCCACGGTCAAGTAGGTGAGCCAGACCACGCCAGCCGCAGCCCACGCGAGGCCGACACCGATCGGCAGTTTGCTAAGACTCGTCCACAACCACCGAGTGAGCACAAAGACAGTGTCTGGCAGCAGCAGGTTTGCGAATCACTCCTTTAGTACTTGATCACAACGAGGTTGGCCACGGAGAAGCCACCAGCGCGCCGAAGCTGATCAGCGCCGAGACTGTCAGGAGCCAAAGACGAAGGCCAGCAGAGATACGGCAGAGGTCAACACGGGCGCATGGAACCGGGCGTGAAGTCTGCTGTAGGCAACACGGAACACTCCATTTCGACCATCGAGTGGATGATGCACGACAGATGCCTGCGAGGTAAGCGCAGAGTAGGGCTGCCAGCCATATACGCAGCGGGGAAGAACGCGACCAATGAGCCCGCGAGTGCCATGGAGCCTCCTTATCGCATGGCCATTCTTGACTTCCGCAAGGGCCAGCACCTTGAACGCATCAGAACCCGCGCCGCCGGTGGATGCAGATGCGGCCCGGCGAACTGCGTGGGCAATAGTGCCCGGTTGTCGTACCCTCGTGCAACAGTGAGTCCAAGGACACTAAGAAGCTCCGGCGCGGCAGTTGGCCCAAGGGAATAATGTAGGACACAATGTCGGGTAAATGACCCAGTTAGGATTTCATGGAACACACGATTGACCTTCTCGCATCAGCGCGAGCTAGGTACACGCAGCGTCAGCTTGCCGAACAACTGAACGTAACTCCGCGAACAGTAGCCCGGTGGGAAAGTGGCGAGACACCCTGCCCGACCATGCTGGGGTCTGCGTTGCGGGAGCTTTTAGGAATATCCTCGCAGCCGACAGCGAACGACTTTACGTTTATTGACTTATTTGCTGGTATAGGGGGAATCCGCCAAGGATTTGAGAAGAACGGCGGTAGGTGCGTATTCACGAGCGAATGGAACGACTGGGCGAAGAAGACGTATCTGGCGAATTTTCCCGACGAGCAGGATGTAAGCCACACCTTCGTGGGTGACATTCAGATACACCCTGCCGAGGAAGTTCCCGATCACGACGTCTTGCTAGGTGGTTTCCCGTGCCAGCCATTTTCCATTGCTGGAGTGAGCAAGAAGAATGCTCTTGGACGGGCTCATGGTTTCGAGGACGTCACGCAGGGGACGCTGTTTTTTGATGTCGCCCGAATCATAGACGAAAAGCGGCCAGCTGCTTTCATGCTTGAAAACGTAAAAAACCTGAAGTCACACGATAAAGGCAAGACCTTCTCCGTAATTATGGCCACTCTTGAGGAGGAGCTCGGCTACCAGGTTCACCACAGAGTCATCAACGGGAAGCATTTCACGCCCCAACACCGCGAACGCATCATAATCGTTGGCTTCCGCCAACCAACAGATTTCACTTGGGACGACCTGGAACTTCCATTGCATGGCCCAAAACTCGGATCTATTCTGCATAAAACAGATGGCACCGAGCCATTCCTAGAATGGGATGGAGACCGGTTCTTTGATCATGCAAACAGTGAGGTGTTACCAAAGTATACCCTGACACCAAAATTGTGGTCCTACCTCCAAAGCTATGCCGAAAAGCACAAAGCAGCCGGAAACGGCTTTGGATTTGGCTTGGCCCACGCCGAGGGAACCACCCGCACCCTATCGGCCCGCTACTACAAGGACGGCTCGGAGATACTGGTGTCGCAAAGCGGCCTTCGTCCCCGGCGGCTGACGCCTAGAGAATGTGCACGCCTCATGGGCTTTAGCGATGACTACCGCATCCCCGTAAGTGATACACAGGCCTACAAGCAGTTCGGGAACAGCGTGGTCATGCCAGTGATGAATGAAGTAGCCCGCATCATGGCGCCCCACGTAGCGAAAATCAAAAGCGCAGAACTGGAAATCGCCAAGACGGCGTAAGTTTCCGTGGGCGGGCAGAAGTGCCCGCCCACACATTCCGCAACTACCACATCAGGATATAAGAACGTCAATTTCATTAAAATCGTTGTAGAGAGACGAAAGCAACCTAGTCGCAATGCGGAACTGACTGCGGGCTTTCGGTGTCCAGCGACCGTTTCCCTGCAGTTCGGATTTGATGCCAGGGTCGTACACGATAGAACCGCGCGACAATGCTTCGAGGAACAAACCGAAACGCGTGCCTTCAGCCAAGAAGACACGGTTACTGTACCTGTAAAGCCGTGGAATGGCGTCACTCACGCTTTGGGATGGAACATATGCAGCGAACGCGTGTTTTCCCTGCCAATGTTGGAGGAGTTTCGCGAACGACCACCCGCTGACGAGGTTGCCCCTACCATCCACAAGTCCAACATATCCATCGGCAGTCATCGCTTTATAACGGGGACTGTAACCATTAAGGATAAGTTCGAGTCCAGTTTTCGGGTGTGGCGCACCGCTCACCATATGGCGACCGGTGAAGTCATAACGAACCTGGGTCTTTCCCATCACGCCGTGCGTGCGAACGAACCAGTCGACTCCTTTCGATGCATAGCCTCCCAGATCCGGCTCCGGCGTAAACAGGGTGATATTGCCAACGTTAGGTCGATCAAATGACGTGACAGCATGCTGTTTTACCTCCCATTCCCCGAAATCCGGTGCGGCAGCTCCATTCAATGGGATGCCAAGATGGGCCTCCAGCGTGTGTCCACCACACCGCGGTCCACGGCAAGGCCGAAGAATACCGGATGCAGGAAGCTCGCAGGCCTCCAACCATCCCATTGAGTGAATTCGTGCCAACTCGTGAATAAGGTTCATTCTTGAATTCGTTGGAATTTCCTCACGCACCGGAATGGTAACGACCTGCCCAAGGTCGCCCTTGAATCGGCTAAAGGCCTGCGCTGCTTGCGAAGAGCCCGACACAACCATGCCGAATATCGTCTCTTCATTTGAGTTGACGCCGAAGATCAATACTCGTCCTGCCTCTTGGCCACGGCTCGTGGGAGACATCAGAATGCTAGGTGCATCACGACAACCACGCAGAAATCCAGACAATCGGACCTCGGGATACTGAGGATAAAAGACGAGCTGGGCAGCGGGAGCAAGGCAGGACCCGAACGGCCCAATCCACGTCCATGGAATCGGTGCGTGGTAGATGGGGGCCCCAGCTGACGCCTTGGTAGAAGACCCACTGCTGGGCTGAATGGTCCCCATCGGAAGCGAGGCGAGCTCGGACAGATCACTCGCCAAATAGACTTGATTCTTCGAGTTGTGGTTACGTCGCAAGAACTTGACCTGCACGGACTCCACACCATGATCTCTAAATAGCAGCCGCACCGACTCCTCGGTAATATCATCCTGCCAAATTGGTATTCCCATGTGCAATACTCTACAACTAGGATCGCAATCCGTGCACGGTACTTGAGCCATCGCAGCTGTTTATCTAGTAGGACTACATGCTGAAAAAGAATCCCCTGAAATGGCCAGCTAAGGGACGGCCAGCCAGGCTCATCTACGACGTTCTCCACGCCTCAGAGAGCAAGAATCGCTGACGATTAGGTCAGGACGGCACCCTTGCACAGAGATAGCTCTTAGGCCCTAGCGAGCTAGCTAATCTTGGTAGTCGAAGTGGATTAGACGCTACATATGCTTCCTTTTGTTTAATCGAAAGGGAAGATGACTCAATCCATGGACCACGCCAAGAAGGAACAATGGCGACACGAAGCTCGGTCCACGATCCGCTAGGCGCGGATCGATCATTGAGCCAACAGGAAACCTGAGGAGTTTCGGTACACCGCCAGCAACCTGTTGTTTCCTACCAATATCTTCGGTTGAGGAGAGTTGTCGTGAAGATCGTGCAGGACTGTGCAGGACTAAGATGTAGCAAACAAGACTCCGCGAAAACCTCGGCTGGCCTTACCCATGGAAGTTGTCTTCCCACGGATCCACAACTTCAACTCCGAGCTCTCGATGGGGACGACTACACATCTTGACACCTCCTACTCAGCCACATCGCCAGCCCAGTTTCTGATAAAGGCAGGTGAAGAGTTTCCAATTAGAAGATATGGAAGGTCAAGAGAAACCCCTTCAAAAGCCCTCTGTGCATTCTGATTCTTGTCCCACGACAACTTCAAGCTTTTCATAGATTCAACCGAATACTCAGCATTCCATGCTGGGTGCGCGACGAGCCGATCTATTCCTTGTGTTATGCGAGTCCACTGATCATCAGTGAGATCATCAGCTAGAACAAATTTCTCATTGCTTCCCTTCATAGCCACATTACCCCAGAGATCTTTGAGCAACTTAGCGCAATAGGCAATGGAAGCTTGATAGCTAATGCGTTTGGCACGTTCAGTTTCAACCTCGCTCATTTGTCCATCACCTTGCGGCTCGAATGCGGCATCAGTCAAGTGATTGAGTAGGCGAACTATATTTGATGCTTCCGAGTCACGAATCGAAGAAAGCGCCTCACCTTTCTCGGATAGTGGCTCGGTAAAAATAAGCCTCTCAAGCACCTTACTTCGAATTACTGTCTCAGTTAACTCAACACCCCCACCACGTAATCCCTTTGCGTACTGTGGAAGCCGAAGATCTGGGTTACCAAGGAGTCGTTGAACTAACGCGGCCCTAAAGGCCTGCTTGGCCCGGACTCTGTCATCAGCCGGTAGCCAGCTAATGAAGCCAGCCTCTGAGGCTTCATGTTCGCCTACTGATAGTTCATACTTCGCAAGCTTATCTTCCCATTCTTCGGAAAGTTTACTAGCCAACTCAAAAGGTGATAGAGGCAGTTTTTTGATCTTAGCTTGTATCGAATTGACTAGTTCAATCGCTGCCTCCGGAGAAAGGTTGAGATAAATCTTTGCAACGATCCGTTGCCTATCCTTCAACCAATTGGCTACGGTCTTGTGCTGGCCGTCAAACATCAGGAGTCGACGGAGCCCATCGCTCTGTGGTTCGGAAAGCCGCGTACTAGGTGGTTCGTGCAACGGGTTTCTCCGTAAATCGCTAAATATCGCACCAACATGTTCACGCTTAAGAATTCTTGGTTGACAATCCTCATCATTGTAAAGAGAACTTCGCGGCACATCCACATACACAAACATAAATTCGCCAGCATCATTGCACTCTCGCATTATTGCAACGGACCGATGGCTACCATCGGGGAATTCAAATTCGGCCGTTTCATCTAGAATTTGAACTTGGCTAGGCTTGGGTACTATCTGGAAGAAGTCCAGGACTCCGTCATACTTTATTCTCCCTGATGTTTTTGAAATGAACCGTGAAAATTTTATATAGGGACGAATATAGCGAGATCCTGCGGCCTTCTTCATACGATTGCACGTTATGTGCGCCAAGTTCAGGTTCTCCACGTTAGTGGGACCGCCGTCTGCTTCAGCAGCATCATGGTCTGCTTCGTAGTCTTCCGAGGCTTTACTAATCGTATCCTCGCAGAGGAAACACACCCCACCAGTCTGCTGCCACAGAAGTGCTTCCAGCTTGTCCTTGTCCCTTTCGATCTCTTCGAGCTTTGAGAGAATACGATTTGAAACTCTAAAAGTCATTTCTATCCTTTGAACTTCATGATTGACCTGAGGCCCCTGTGGCAGGAGGCTACCATGCTGCGTAGTCAGCCGACTTCACGACGCATCGCACTCGCGAGACTCCGCTAGGTCCGTTGCCGTCTCACAGCTGTTGGGACCCAGCGTTCCAGCTCAGCGCCTATCCTTTGCCTGATGAGCAACAGGCCATTCGAGTAGATACAAGGCCCATACTCCTTAGTTGGCTCTCGTTCTTCCGCCCAGGGTCTGACGTACGTTTGATAACACATCGATAGAAGCCGAGGAGCTAAGCAGAAAATTCGCCCATGCCACGAATTATTCGGCACACTCGTACACCGACGGCACTCACATCTCAGAAAGTGCCAACTCACTCACTTCGCTCCACCTGATGGGGCGGAGATCTTGTGCACCAGCTCCCTTGTCGGTAAACCAATTCCCAGCCTCAGGAGCCACAGAAGTAGGCCAGCAAAGCCCACCAGCAGTCAAAAAATGGCCTCCTCCTCGAGAAATATTAGAGGTCGCCGTGACCTAATTACGATATTTACGCCGGAAAAACCTTTAGTAAATCATTCTTTATCTCGCCGTCTGATCTAGCTTGACTCATTACGCACGGCCTGTGCCTCCAGTTCACTATCGGCACTACCGATACGTTCCCCCTTTTGTCGTCTTTGTGGGAACCTTGCCCACAAAGTCGAGAAGGAGGACTTAGAAGTTGGTATGGCTCGCAGCATGTCATTCGGTTCCGCAAATTGCGCACTCGACACAATATATTGGGGTGTCGAAAGATTGGGCAATCTTAGGAGCCCATGAGAAGTAGGACGCGCAAGTGCAATCTCTTTGCCCCTACGATTTGAGAGAAAGACGGTCCTTCTACCCCATCGATCATTCTCGACTTTGTCAGGATAGAAAAGATCTCGAACTATTCCCAATAGTTCGACTTTTTGTATTGCAGAGGCGACCAGATCCAGTGTCTTCATTAATGCATCTAGATCCGCAGCCGAGCGCCTAAAATGGAGTTGATCATTTCGAGCTGACGCAATTTCGCTTTGTACGAGCAAAGCACTTATCTCATTTAGACCATTGACAAGTCGGTCTTGGGCACTAGGGACCAAGTCCAGAAACGGGATTGTATGAGTGAATGGGAAACGTTGCAGTTCCGTATTTTTATGAAAATTTGGGTACTGACTTGAATTACGAAGTAGTTTTGATGACTCACCGAGCGAGGAGCTTAGTAGTCCTGCAAGACATTCAAAACCTCTAACCAGCGGGTAGAGTGTTAAGTCCTCACCGAAGCGGATCCTATCCTCGGATTTCTTTGTGCGACCGATGTCAAACTCCTCAAGCCTAGCGAACGCAGCCACGCGATCACGCTCAAAGTCATACTGAAATGGATGTTGGCTGACCACGTGGTCATTGAGTAAGACCCAGGTAGCGAAGGACAAGGTATCGGTGAGAAATTCCTCTAGCTTAACAAAGTAGCTGACAGCAACTGAACGGACAAGTTCATAGTCGACCAGAGTACTTACATTTGCCGTTTGAGCGGCTTGCCGAAGTCGTTCATGGCCGGTCCAGTACTCGATTCGCAGTGAATCAGTAATATCAACATCGAAACCGAGCTTCCAAAGGATGCGATCCACCAGAGTGTCGTCGTCCTCCGCACCTGTTATTTCCAGATGCAGTTCCTCACCAGCCTTGCTTACATGAGACCGCCTAGACAAGACTAATCGAGATAAGACTTCATGCGGACTAGCAGTTCTTAGGAACTCATCCAGCCTCGCCTCAAGAGAGACACCGGGGATCGACCGAAGTTGCCATTTGAGTTCATCCTCAGCATCGGAATCCGAGCCGGGGTAAAGATGCTCTACCAGCCTTCGTAACCGCATGGCAGCGACATCATCCCTAGCTCTCAATCGAACACCCAACGCGGATGCTTCGAGTCGAATTCTAAAGATTCCCTGTCTAATATCCCGTCGTAGTACAGGCGTCCGCACCTCACCAGCTGGAATTTCAATAGTTCGGCGGAAAATCAGTGTATCTATGGCCCTGGCAATAACTTTGTCATCGCATAAAAGACACAACTGCAAACACTCGGCGGCCGAAAGAACTGACGTTATTTCGATGGCACGGCCGCGATAGCCAAATTTTGCTATGTACTCTCGCAGAGTCCCACCAGTATGATCTAGAAGCCATGAAAGGATGTTTCGAATCTCAACGACATCGAAGCCATCGCCAAGAAGCGCGAATGTTGTGGACAGCTCAAAGTCATCGAAGATCTTATCATCGTAGTTTGAAATTGTTGCAATGAATTTTGACCACTCAGACGGTGTGTCAGATTCTAGCTCGTGATAACGATGCACTCTGTGACGAAGCGAATTGATTGGTGCGGTGCCGTCGGTATCAAGTCGAGTGTCGTGCACGGATGTACACGACACGTCGTGACAGTGTTGGAGAGGAACCCTCATTGTGGGCGAAAAGTTTCGGCGCGCTTCAGATCTATGAAGACCGAAAGGTCCGCTAACCCAGTACCCGGATTGGAACACACCAATTGGTTGACCATCGAGTAGTTTGGCAGTATCAGAGATGCCTAGGAATCGGCGTCGTTCTGGAAAGAGATCTGCTGCCTTCTCATATAGATCGGGTCCATGGACATGCGGGAGCAGAATTTCTCTGTCGACGAGCTGATTCGATATGGCTTTTGCTAATGCATCTACACTCATCTTCTCTGGATCGATCAGGATTTCAACATGCGCCAAATGAAGCAGGCACATCAGCCTAGCTTCTTTGGTTGGGACCTTCTCACCTCCTTGAGCTTTCCCTAGCTCAAGCACCATGCGGCTTCCAGCGGCCGACGGGACAATTGCATTGTTCAGTTCGTCACTAATTTTATAGTCGGAGCGGATAACGCAACCGTCTAGGAAATCAGTAAGATCAATGATCTCAAGGAGATTCTTCCGCCATTCGGGGTTCTTATATTTATCCAGAAGCTCATGCTCAGAATACGGCTTCTTCACTTACATCCTTTACGGTGTGTTCACGGGCTTTGGCACAGCATACCCAAAGGGCAGCTTTCTAGCCATGAACTGGGATCTCGACAATTGATCCAACTGGCTCAGCTGCGCAGAACCACACCGTGAGAAAGCTGGCTTCGCCAAATTGGGCTTGCCTGTAGAAGAACCTAGACCGCGCCGCTTCAACCTTGGATGCAAGGGTCCTGCAATCTCTGCCACGTAGCCGGCCGTGTGTGCTTGAATCCGGTTCATACAGCGTAATAGAGCATGCCTACGCTGGAGATGCTTCCAAGAACCCTAACTCGAAAGAAGAGTCCTTGCGACAATAGCTCTCATATACGAGCGGACTCTCCTGCGACAGCGTCACAGCCGCGACCTCAAACGATGATAGAACGTCGACCTTTGAAGCGAAGACCCGGGACGCTGAATCAATTTGCTCCAACGTCGACCGAACTGCGACCTGAGCTTGGGTGTGTCCTCGTCCGTAGTACTAAGGCCTTAGCCAATGATGCCCGCTACCAACCCGCTGGGCCCGTTCGGCAGTGACAACTTCACACTTCAATACATCTGTGCTGGCCCCGGAGTGGCCAGACTCGTCGGCAAGCTCCCGCCCTTCAGCCATCGTGGCTGTCTCGAATA
>NZ_JAJOHP010000048.1:0-38779 GCF_021109375.1 Arthrobacter sp. AK01 | reverse complement strand
GGGGGGCGGTGGGGCGCCGCCCTGGTGCGCACGGGCCCTGTCTGCCAGGGCTTCCCTCCGCCCGCCCCGGCGCGGGCGGGGGCCGCGCCCCCCCCCCCCCCCCCCCCCCCCACTCCTGTCGGAAAGCAAAAAACTCAGCCGAGTTCCGCCAGCACCTTCGCCACAATTTGGTCCACGGACAGCCCGTACCGTTCGTGCAGCGTCGGCAGCGCTCCGGCGTCGAGGAATTGGTCCGGAAGCGCAATGGGAACCACGCGCTTGCCGAGACCGGCGGTGACGACGGCGGACGCAACAGTTTCGAACAGGCCGCCAACTACGGTGTGGTTCTCCAGCGTCACGGCAAGACGATCCGTGTTCAGCTCCGCGAGTACGGTGGCCGAGTCGAACGGCTTGATGGTGGGAGTGTGCACGACGGCGACATCCACGTTGTGGGCGGCCAGCGCCTCCGCGGCCTGCAAAGCACGCATGGTCATCAGGCCGGAGGACACGAACACCACATCGTTGCCGCCGCGCAGGACCTTGGCCTTGCCGAGTTCGAACTTGTAGTCGTATTCGTCCAGGACCGTGGGCACATTGCCTCGGAGCAGGCGCAGATAAGTGGGACCTTCCGAGGCAGCAAGCTGGGGAACGGCCTGTTCGATGTCCACGGAGTCACAAGGGTCCACGATGGTCAGGTTGGGCATGCCGCGGAAGATCGCCATATCCTCGGTGGCCTGGTGGCTTGGTCCGTAACCGGTGGTCAGGCCTGGGAGGCCGCCGATGATGTTGACGTTCAGGTTCGGCTCGGCGATGTCCAGGCACAGGAAGTCGTACGCACGTCGGGCCGCGAACACTGAGTACGTTGACGCGAAGGGAATCAGCCCGGTCTCCGCCATGCCTGCTGCGGCGCCGAAGAGGAGCTGCTCGGCCATGCCCATCTGGAAGAACCGGTCCGGGAACGCCTTGGCGAAGATGTGCATGTCCGTGTATTTGCCCAGATCCGCGGTCAGGCCAACAATGCGGGAATCGGCTTCAGCAGCCTTGACCAGCGCATGGCCGAACGGGGCAGGGGTGGTCTTCTGTCCGGGGTCGGCGAAGGACGCGATCATGGCGGACGTCTTGAGCTTCGGCTTGGTGGTCACGGTGCTCATGCTGAAGCCGTCCCTTCGTATCCTGCGGTCAGCTGTTCGCGGCAGATCTGCCACTCGTTTTCTTCGATGCGCATGAAGTGCGCCTTTTCGCGGGTTTCAAGCAGCGGCACGCCGCGCCCCACCTTGGTGTCGCAGAGGATGACCGACGGCCGCCCGACTGGCGCCGCAACTGCGGCGATGTTGTCGAACGCTGCCAGCAACGCACCGACGTCGTTCCCGTCCACGCGCTGGGTGTACCAACCGAACGATTCCCATTTCTCGGTGACGGGCTCGGTGCGGAGTACGGTGTCGGTGGCGCCGTCAGCCTGGAGGGCGTTGATGTCCACCATGGCCGTCAGGTTTCCGAGCTGGTGGTGGTGCGCTCCCATGGCGGCCTCCCAGGTGGAGCCTTCATCGAGTTCGCCGTCGGAGAGGAAGTTGATCACGCGGGATGCGGCGCCTTGCAAGCGCAGCCCCAAAGCCATGCCGACGGCGATCGTCAGGCCGTGCCCCAGCGAACCGCCGGAAATTTCCATGCCTGGGGTGTACGTGGACATTCCGGACATGGGCAGGCGGGAATCGTCGGAACCGTACGTTTCAAGCTCGGCCACCGGAACGATCCCGGCTTCGGCCAGCGCTGCGTAGTGGCCGATTGCGTAGTGGCCCGTGGAGAGCAGGAACCGGTCTCGGCCTTCCCAGTGCGGGTCTTCGGAACGGTATGTGAGCTGGTCGGCGTAGACGGTGGCCAGCATGTCGGCTGCGCCCAGCGCTTGGCCAACGTAGCCCTGGCCTTGGACCTCGCCCATGGTCAGGGCGTGGTGGCGGATGCGGTAGGCGGCGGCGCGGATGCGGTCCACGCGCTCGGGTTTGGGGGCTGCCACGACCGGAGCCGTTTCAACTGATGAGAGAGTCACTGGTTTCCTTCCGGAGTCGGGCGCGCACCGATGGGGAGAACGCGTCCGACGTCGAGGGGTGCTTTAGGCGTTTACCGTCTGGGGAGTTTTGCTGGCGGCTTCTTCGGCGAGCTCACGCTCGCGCTTGCCCCAGGTTTCTTTGGTGATCAGTGCTGCCCACAGGCCGATGGCTGCGTAGATGCTGAACAGCAGTGCCGGTCCGATCCAGCCCATGCTGACGAACAGCAGGGTGGTGATGAAGGGCGTGAACCCGGAGACCATGGCGGAGATCTGGTAGGACAGCGATGCACCGGAGGAGCGGGTCTTGGCTTGGAAGAGTTCCGGGAACCAGGCGCCCTGGGCGCCGGCCAGGGAGTTCTGGCAGACAGCGTAGGCGATGACGATCGTAGCGATGATCAGCAGGAAGAAGCCGGTGTTGACCAGCATGAACATCGGGATTCCGAAGACCACCGCGAAGGCAGTGGACCAGATGTAGACAGGACGGCGGCCAACCTTATCCGTCAGCTTCCCCCAGTAGTAGGTGGCGAAGATACCGATGCCGGCCGCGATGCAGAGAGCCACCAGGGTTTCCGTCTTGTCCGCCAGGTTATTGGTGTGCAGGTAGGAAATCATGTAAGTCACGGACACGGCGTAACCGGCAGTTTCAGCGATGCGGAGGCCGATGCCCCGGACAATGTTGCGCCAGTCGGTCTTGATGACCTCCACGATGGGGGATTTCACGATGTCGCCCTTGGCCTTGACGTCCTCAAACACCGGGGACTCGGGAACCTTGGAGCGGATGATCAAGCCAACAGCCACCAGGACGATGCTGGCGAGGAACGGCACACGCCAGGCCCATTCGCTGCCGAGGCCAACACTGCTGAGGAAGACGAGGTTGGCGAGCAGGAGTCCAACGGGGAAGCCGGCCTGCACGATGCCCGTGAACTGACCCTTCTTCCGCCATGGTGCATGCTCGTAGCTCATCAGGATGGCACCGCCCCATTCAGCACCGAAGGCCAGGCCCTGGATGATGCGGACCAGAACCAGGAGCGCGGGCGCAAGGAGCCCCACCTGCGAGTACGTGGGCAGGAGGCCGATGGCGAAAGTTGCCAGGCCCATGAGGATGAGCGAGGCAACGAGCACCGGCTTACGGCCGAGCTTGTCGCCGAGGTGGCCGCCGATGATGCCACCCAGCGGACGGGCAGCGAAGCCGACGCCGAGGGTCGCGAAGGAGGCCAGGGTGCCAGTCACCGGGTCGGCGCCCGGGAAGAACGCTGTACCGAAGTACAGTGCAGCGGCGGTGCCGAAACCGATGAAATCGTAGGTTTCGATGACTGCGCCGACGCCGGAACCGACGGCGACGCGCTTTGCTTCCTTGGTTCCATGAACCGGACCACGCATGGTCAGAGCTTCATTGCTCATGTGTGTCTTTCCCTTTCAAAAGTGCGGCGCTTGTTCGGCAGCCCCACTGTCGACAGTCAACATAATACGTCAACTGTGACCGACGACACCAGCAATGTCAACAGTCAACCGCAAAGGTTGACTGTTGACAGTTAACGCAGCTAACGTGGTGTCCATCACTAAGGTCCCTCTCCGGCGAGGGCCCCAACTTGAGGATCAACGACGATGTTTCATCAACGACTGGGCTGCTCGTCCATCAGCTTCCGCCACCAGGATCTGGCCACCGCCCTGCACACCATGCGCGGCCTCGGCTTCGAGGAAATCGACCTCGGTGCGCTCCCGGGCGTCTGCGATCATGTGCCCTACGTCCTGGACGCCGAGGCAGTGGAGGCGGTTGCCGCCGTCGTCACTAGCTCGGGACTGCGCGTCCGATCGGTCAACGGCGACATCGGAGACCTGAACGCAACGCTCGACGCCGGTGCTCAAGTGGCGCGCGAACGGCACCTGGAAATGCTGCTCACCCTTGCGGCCAAGACCGGCGCGAAAGCCCTGGTCCTCCCGTGTGGGGCGATCGACCACGAACCAGTGAGCACGCTTGGATGCGACATCGACGCCGTGGCAGCGCAACTCATCCATGCCTCTGTTCGCGCGGCAGAGTTCGGGGTGGAGCTGTGGACGGAATCCCTGCACTTCTACCGCTTGTGCTGGAACACCGAACGCGCGCAGCTGCTCGCTGACCACCTGGCCGGGTCCGACGTCGGAATCGTCATGGACTTCAGCCACATCGTCGCCTCCGGCGGCGACCCCGTGGGCTTTGTGGACCGCTTCGCTGACCGGATCAAGCACGTCCACCTTCGCGACGCCGTGCCGGCCACGGACACCGAACCGGGAAACATCAACCTCAGCATCGGCAACGGCAAGGCCAACTTCGCCGCTGGCCTCGCAGCACTGAGGGACCTCGGCTACACCGGTCACTTCTCCCTCGAACTCGAAACCCGGGATGTCACGCACGACGAACGCCCGGCCGCCGCCGCCAAAGCGGCCAGCTACATCACAGACCTCATCTAAACCGCATTACCTCATATTCAAGGAGCACCATGACCACCATCCAGCGCACCGCCGTCCTCACCGGAGCTACCTCCGATCGCGGCATCGGCCTGACCACCGCCCGTCGCTACGCCAGCCAGGGCTGGGGCATCGTCATTCTGGACCTCGACGGCGAGAGGTCCGCCAAGGTTGCCGCCGAGATCGCCAACGAGTTCAACGTTCCGGCCTTCGGCTACGAAATCGACGTCGCCAATGAAGCGTCCGTGACCACCGCCCAGGCCGTCGTCGCCGCAGAAGTTGCCGCAGGGAACCTCCCACCCGTCGGCGCGTTGGCCAACATCGCCGGCATCACTTCCCCCGTTCCGTTCCTGGAAACCACGCTTGAGCTGTGGCACAAGGTCATGGACGTCAACGCCACCGGCACCTACCTCGTCACCAAGGCGTTCCTGCCGGACATGATCGCCAACGGCTGGGGCCGCATCGTGAACATGTCCTCGGTCTCCGCCCAGCGCGGCGGCGGCGTGTTCGGCAAGGTTCCCTACTCCGCAGCCAAGGCAGCCATCCTCGGCTTCACCAAGGCACTCGCCCGCGAAATCGGCGAGACCGGCGTGACCGTCAACGCCATTACCCCCGGCGCCGTGGACACCAACATCCGTGTGGGCAGCACCGACGAGCAGGAAGCCGCCATCAACGCCGGCATCCCCCTGGGTCGCAACGCCACCACCGAAGAAGTTGCGGCAGTGATTACCTTCCTCTCCTCCGAGGACTCCGCCTACCTCACCGGCAGCACCATCGACATCAACGGCGGCAGCCACATCCACTAATTCGAGCTGCTCGAAAGAATCCCAGGACCCACCATGACCAGAATCTTCAACGATCCCGCCGACTTCGCCGACGAAGCCCTTGCCGGTTTCTGTGACGCCCACTCGGACCTTGTCCGCCACGTGGAAGGTGGCGCAGTCCGCCGCGGCCGCCCGGCAATGCCCAAGGTCGCCGTCATCACCGGCGGCGGCTCCGGACACTACCCGGCCTTCGCCGGCATCATCGGGCCGGGCTTCGCTGACGGCGCCGTGGTGGGCAACATCTTCACCTCGCCCTCGGCACAGCAGGCCTACTCCGTGGCCAAGGCTGCCAACTCCGGCGCCGGCGCGGTGTTCACCTACGGCAACTACGCCGGGGATGTCATGAACTTCGGCATGGCCAGCGAGCTCTTGAACGCCGAGGGCATCCCGACGGAAAACGTGCTGGTCACGGACGACATCGCCAGCGCATCCACCGATGAAATCGAGAAGCGCCGCGGTATTGCCGGTGACTTCGTGGTCTTCAAGGTCATGGGAGCTGCCGCTGAGGCCGGGCTCGACCTGGATTCCGTGGTTCGTTTGGGGCGCAAGGCCAACAGCCTCACCAAGACCATCGGCACGGCGTTCAGCGGCTGTACCTTCCCCGGCGCCGACCAGCCGTTGTTCCGCCTTCCCGAGGGACAGATGGGTCTGGGCCTGGGCATTCACGGCGAGCCTGGACTGTTCGATACCGAGCTGCCATCCGCCGTCGAACTCGGCCAGGAACTGGTGCGGCGCGTGTTGGCCGAAACGCCCGCGGACAGCTCTACCCGCCTCGCCGTGATCCTCAACGGTCTGGGTTCCACCAAGCACGAGGAATTGTTCGTCCTCTGGCGCACTGTGGCTCCACTGCTCCGCGAGGCCGGCTACACCCTGGTCATGCCCGAGGTGGGCGAGCTGGTGACCAGCCTGGACATGGCCGGCGCTTCACTGACGCTGACCTGGCTGGACGAAGAGCTGGAGCAGTACTGGACCGCGCCGGCTCTGACACCGGCGTACCGTCGGGGTGCTGTGGGCTTTGATGTTGCTTCCGCTGGCGCGGAAGAAGCGGAGCTGGATACCGCCGCTGCGGCCGACTACTCCTCCACAGACGAGTCCCGCGCCTACGCCGCACAGTGCCTCAAGGCGCTGGACACCACCTCAGCCTTGCTGCGCGTCTCTGAGGCCATGCTGGGCGACATGGATGCAATCGCCGGCGACGGTGATCACGGCCGTGGAATGGTCCGTGGGTCCGCCGCGGCCAACCAGGCCGCAGCCGTCGCCTTTGAACGCGGCGCAGGAGCGGGCTCCCTGCTGATCGCCGCTGGCGACGCGTGGGCAGACAAGGCCGGCGGAACCTCCGGCGTCCTATGGGGTGCCGGACTACGCGCCTTTGGCGAACGGTTGGGAGACGCAGAGACCCCGACGCCGGACGTCCTTGCCGAGTCTGTCCGCGCCTTCGCGGACCGCATCGCGAGCCTCGGCAAGGCCGAAATCGGCGATAAAACAATGATGGATGCGCTGCTGCCGTTCGCCTCCTCACTGGAGGAACGCGTCGCTGCGGGCACCCATGCGGAGCAGGCGTGGGCAGCCGCGGCAGCGGACGCCACCCGGGCCGCTGCCTCCACCGCGGAACTTCGCCCCTTGAAGGGACGCGCCAGGCCCCTGGCCGAGAAGAGCATCGGTACGCCGGATCCCGGGGCGACGTCGCTCGCCATGGTGTTTGCCGCCGTCGGGCCTCACTTCACTGCCGTTCCCGTTGCAGCAACCACCTAGGAGAATCTCATGCGCATCATTGTGGGCGCCGACGAAGCCGGCGTTGAATACAAAGACCGAATCCTGGCCGACCTTGAGGCTGACTCACGGATCACTGAAGTGATCGACATCGGAGTGAACCGCGCCGACGAGGACTTCACCAGGCCCTACCCATATGTGGGCATCGCAGCCGGTGAGATGATCCGCGACGGCAAGGCCGACCGCGCCATCCTGTTCTGCGGTACGGGGATCGGCGTGGCCATCGCAGCGAACAAGGTTCCCGGCATCAGGGCCACAGCTGCCCATGACTCGTTCTCCGTTGAGCGCTCCATCCTGTCCAACGACTGCCAGGTCCTCACCATGGGCCAGCGTGTTGTGGGCGTGGAGTTGGCCCGCAGGCTGGCCAAGGAGTGGATCGGCTACGCGTTCGATCCGTCGTCCGGTTCGGCGGCGAAGGTGAAAGTGCTGAGCGACTTCGAGGGCTGCTGAAACCCTCTTGCTGGCGCGAAAAAGGCCGCACAGGCGGGTAAGGCTCCTACCTGTGCGGCCTGTCGATGCAGGAACTACTTGATCAGCGCGGCTGCCTGGTCCATCAGGGCGCCGGCTGCTTCCGGCCCGCCGGCCACACCCTCACTGGCGGACGCCGTGGCGGAGATCAGGACACCATCTTTAACCGCATGGGCAATAAAGATTGCGCCGACTCTTCCGTCCGGGAGGGCCATGACGGTCTTGAAACCCACTGTTCCGGGTACGTTGCCCACGCCTTCGACCTTCTGAGTAGAGGTGGTGAGCGTTTCCCCTTCAGCGGAGTACGACACCTTCTTGCACTCCTCCGCCTGGGATTTGCTCTTCTCCACATCGTCGTGGAGACGCGCAGCATCGACGCCGGAGGTCATTGACACACTGCTGATAAAACCGTTGGCTTTGGTCCGGGTTGTGCCGGCCGCCGTGGAACCGTCGATGGTGCGCGGCGCCCCCAGCAAGAAAGGATCCTTGCAGGCCGCTGGTTCGATGGTGGCTCCTGCGAAACCCTTAACCACCGAGTCATACTGCGCCAACAGCTCGTCGCCGGAGAGTACGGCGGGGCTGGTGCCATCCGCCAGTTTGACCTGCCCAACGAGGCTTATGAGCTCTTCCTTGGTGTACTGCTTCTCGGGCGTCGGCGTCGAAGTGGACGCCCCGCTGGATTGCGACGACGCTGGTTCTGGAGATGCCGTAGCCCCACCGCACGCAGTCAATGCCACAACCATCAATGCCGTTGCCCCGATTCCGGGCAGCAAATGCTTCTTCATGTATTTCCCCAATAACTTTAGAAATGCCCGCGCACGCGGGGCAGGGACCACACTACCGCCAAGGGGTGCCTGCGCGGGAACCGGGACCGGGCGGCCTAGAAGCCGCCGCCGCCAGCACCCGAATCGCCTGCCATATTGGCAAACCGCGAGTAGTGGCCCTGGAACGCGACAACGATGTCCTTGGTGGGGCCGTTACGGTGCTTGGCGATCAGGATGTCAGCTTCACCGGCACGCGGCGACTCTTTGTCGTAGACGTCTTCACGGTGGAGCAGGATGACCATGTCGGCGTCCTGCTCGATGGAGCCTGATTCACGAAGGTCGGACACCATGGGGCGCTTGTCCTGGCGCTGCTCGGAACCACGGTTCAGCTGTGACAGCGCGATGACGGGAACCTGGAGTTCCTTGGCGAGCAGCTTGAGGGCACGCGAGAACTCGGAAACTTCCTGCTGGCGGGACTCCACCTTTTTGCCGGAGCTCATGAGCTGGAGGTAGTCGAGGATCACGAGCTTGAGGTCGTGCTGCTGCTTCAGGCGGCGGCACTTGGCCCGGATCTCCATGAGCGACATGTTGGGGCTGTCATCGATGAACAGCGGAGCATCGTTCATGCGACCCATCGTGGTGGCGATCTTGGACCATTGCTCGTCCTTGATGGTGCCCTTGCGGAGGTCCTGCAAGCCAATGGTGGCTTCTGCTGAGAGAAGACGCATGGCGATCTCGTTCCGGCCCATTTCCAAGGAGAACATGACCGTGGCCAGGTTGTTCTTGATGGCTGCGGAACGGGCGAAGTCCAGCGCGAACGTGGACTTACCCACGGCCGGACGGGCCGCGATAACAATCATCTGGCCGGGGTGGAGGCCGTGCGTCAGTTCGTCCAGCTCGTAGAAACCGGTGGGAACACCGGTCATGCCTTCGCCACGGTGGCCCGACGCCTCGATCTCGTCCACGGTGGATTCCATGACGTCCTTCAACGCCACGTAGTCCTCTGCCGTGCGCTTTTCAGCCACCGCGTAGACCTCAGCCTGCGCCTGGTTGACCAGGTCTTCCACTTCGCCGTCCTGGCCGTAGCCCATCTGGACGATCTTGGTGCCTGCATTAACGAGGCGGCGCAGCACTGCCCGCTCGGCGACGATCTCGGCGTAGTAGCCGGCGTTGGCCGCGGTAGGGACGGTCTGGATGAGCTCGTGAAGGTAGGCGGGACCGCCGATCCTGTTGATCTCGCCGCGCTTGGTCAGTTCATCCGAGACGGTGACGGCGTCCGCGGGTTCGCCACGACCGTAGAGGTCAATGATGGATTCGTAGATGGTCTCGTGGGCGGGACGGTAGAAGTCATGCCCGCGGACGATTTCGACGACATCGGCGATCGCGTCCTTGGACAGCATCATGCCGCCAAGTACCGACTGTTCAGCGGGGATGTCCTGGGGAGGTTTCCGGCTCGAGTCCGAAGCGCGTGTGCCCTCGATTGAGTCCAAGTGCGTAACTGACAAAGCCGTCCTCCATTTTGTGTTCCGCTGCAGGGGTTAACTCCCTGGCGGACCGTAAAGCGCAGTGTGTGGCTTACGGAGTCCGCCTAGTGTCTCTGACGATGTCAGGGAGGGCAGACAAAATAACAGTCCGTATCCACAAGTTATCCACAGCTCATTTTCCGGGTCCGCTACCAGCGGCGGTTTTCGCGGGCTCCGGGAAACACAACAGGGGATATTCGCATCCGAAATGGACACTCCAGACACGTTACAGCAGGCGCCGGACACCCCCTGTGGAAAAGCTGTGGAATACCAGCCCCACGTTGTGCACAGACTGTGCGTTACCCTGTGGATAGAGAAATTCTTTTGGCGGCAACTAGGCCCTGACCTGCGGAAACACACTTCACAAGCTGTGGACTAAAGAAAGATTCCCGGGAAATTCATCCACAGCCGCAACCCTGCAACGGGCCTCGACACGAGTCGGAAGCACCCCAAACATGCCGCAAATGTGATGCATCTAACAAAGAGTGCCTTAATTTGACACTAACCTCTCAGAAGCCTATGCCGGAAGTGGAATGTGCTGTGGATAACCAACTTCTGGCATAAGCTCTAGGCATGGGGATCAACTTTGGTGACGTGCTGACGATTGCCCTTCCACTGCTCGTCCTCGTTGGCCTGCTGTGGGCGCTCACGGCGGCCTTCAAACCACGCGATACCGGCGTCTCGGACGCCGAGAGATATCAGCGCGAACTCGCGGCCCGTTCTGCCGCGCACCAAGCTTCCCAGGTGCAGGAGGCGCTGGCCCTGCGCGCCCGGATCGAAGCCACCACCAAGCCGAGCCAGAACGAGGCCAGCCACAGGGAGCAGGCGGAGAACACCAGGACAGCAATCGCGGCTCAAGCTGCACGGTCGCACGCGGCCGGCCAAACGGGTCATCAGCCGGCTGTACTTCCCAATGGGCAACTGAACCCACAGCTTGCTTTCGAGCTGCAAAACCTGGTCCGCAGTGGGAAGAAGATCGAAGCCATCAAGGTCCTGCGCCAAGCCACCCACTCAGACCTGCTCACCGCCAAGAACTACGTAGATCGGCTCTGACAACGCCATGGATTCCATCCTTATCCCGCTCCTGATCCTCATTGCGGTCATTGCGGGCGTGCTACTGCTGATGCGCTCCTTCTCCAAGCGCTCTGCTGAAACCAAAGCCGGCGTCACAGCCGCGAATGCGCCGAAGGATCCCGTGGAGTTGGCCAGGGAATCGGCGGCCAAGCTCAACCAGGAACAACACCGCCAGCTCTACTCCCTTATCGCGCGGGGACAGGGCATGGCAGCGATCAAGCTTTACCTTCAAGCGACCGGTGAAGGCCTGCGTGCGTCACGTGACGCCGTGGGTGCCCTGGCTGCACATCCCCAACCGTTCACGCCGGAGGCGCCCGGCAAGGATCTGCTGGCGGACGATGATGACGAACCGGAACGCTTCCCCTACCGGTACCGGGCCATCGTCAGCAAGGGCGAGGTGACGCGGGAAGTGAGCAGCAACATGCTCAATGACGAGATCTACGGACGAATCCGGACCCTCGCAAAAAGCGGCGACGTTGAGGGCGCAGCCGTTGCCTTGACGCGCCACTCAGACATCACCATCAAGCAGGCCCGCGAGTTCATCGAACTGTTGGACGACTAGGAAACCTAGAAGTCGAACAAGTCGCCCAGGAAGCCTTCCTTCTTCTTGCGCTTGCGGCCGTACCCGTCGCGATCGTTGCCTTCACGACGGTCGTAATCCCGCCGGTCATAGTCGCGCCTGTCCCTGTCGTCATAACGGGGCTGCTGCGGACGGGACTCGAACGGGTTGTAGAGGGGCGGCGGCGCGATCGGAGGCTGTGACGGCGCAGCCGCGGGACGGACGGGGGCGGGGACGGTTTCGGCCGCGACGCGATCGATGATCTTGTCCAACTCACCGCGATCCAGCCAAACACCCCTGCATTGCGGGCAGTAGTCGATCTCTACGCCGCTTCGCTCGCTCATCACCAGGTCAATGGAATCCACAGGACACTTCATGTTTGCCCCAACGATCGGCCCCGGCAAATAGTTCGGAGTGACCAACGGCCGGGATTCATACAGCGGAAGGACCCGCATGCATACTGAACGGATGATCCACCCGGACGTTGCCGAAGCGCAGCAGCTCATGCACATGCTTGGAAGAGAGTGCTCCCTCCCCGTTCCAGAGGAAGACAACGCTGAGTACGGTGCCGCAACCGCCACCAGCGGCACGGCACTGATCCGCTTCCGGGTTGGCAAGCTCACGCCCACCAAGGTGGGGCTCTTCGTTGCGGTGTGGCGGCGTTCGGCTGCCGGCGGTACGGAACCCTTCCCGGCGGACGGCCCTTCCGCCGACCCGGCCGACACCTTGGTGGTCTCAGCCCGGGAAGCGGAAAACTCCGGTCACTTTGTCTTTCCCCTGTCCGCGTTGGTCGATCACGGAATTGGCTCCGTCGACGGCATCGGCGGTAAGCGTGGATTCCGTGTCTATCCCCCGTGGTCCTTGACGTCGAACCGTCAGGCAAGGAAGACCCAGGGGTGGCAGAGCGAGTATTTCCATGCTTCCGTTGAAGACGGACTACCTGCCCGCTGAGATCCCGGCCAGCAACTGCTCGAACGGCAGTGACTCAAGCGCGTCGGTCTTCCGGTTCGGCTGGGGCCCACTGAGCAACTGCACCAGTTCACCCGCCGCACGGTCCACGCGCGCCGAGAGGGGCGAGCCGCCGTCGTCGGTGTTTCCCCAGTCCTGGGGGCCCGCGAAGACGCCGGTGGCCGTAATCCTGGTGCGCAGGTAGGTGAACAAGGGGCGCATGGCGTAATCGAGGACCATCTGGTGACGATCGGTGCCGCCGGTGGCGCCCAGCAGGACGGCCTTGCCGTCCAGCGATTTCGGGTCCAGCACGTCAATGAATGACTTGAAGAGTCCGCTGTAGGAGGCGCTGAAGACAGGGCTGACGGCGATGATGGCATCGGAATCGTCGACGCCGGCAATCACCTCGGCGAGGCGGGGCGCGGCATAGCCGGTGACGAAGTTGTTGGCGATATCCACGGCGAGGTCCCGCAGTTCAACGACGTCGATCTTCGCGTCGTACCCTGCCGCCCGCAGCTGCCGCTCGGTCGAAGCGGCCAGCTGATCGGCCAGCAGGCGGCTCGACGAGGGGACACCGAGTCCGGCGGAAAGGACGGTGATGCGGCGGGTTTCCATGGCATTCTCCTGTTGCTCGTTCATCCAGCTTACATGCATTTGCATCTAAATCAATGAACAGGGGCGTGCCCGCAAGTATTCCCGGAAGCCCTTAGATCCCCTCCAGCTGCGTCAGGAACGACACCGTTGCGGCGGCAATCTGCGCCTGGGCGACGTCGCGACCCACGGTGGCTTCGCCGTCGCCGGGCTGTGGTCCGTAGCTTCCGAAGAATGCGTGGTTTCCGCCCTGAATCTCCACAAAGGTGGCGTCCAAGGGCAGCAGCTCGCGGGAGGCGTCGATCTTCTCCGGCGTGCTGAGGCCGTCTTCCGAGCCCGAAATGGACATGACCTTCAGCCCTGCGCGGTCACGCATGGAATCCAGGGGGTAGGAGGCGTACAGCAGCAGGCCATCGACATCCTGGTTGCCCACAGCGAACGAACTTGCACTGACGCCGCCCAGCGAGTGCCCGCCAACCGCCCACGAGGAGATCTCCGGATGGGCGGCCATGGCGCCACGTGCCTGGTTTCCGTCCAGCAAGCTCAGATTCAGGGGCGTTTTGAGGATCACCACCAGGAAACCGGCATCCACCGCCGGCCGCAGGATGTCCGCGTAGGCCCGCGCCTCGACCCGGGCGCCGGGGTAGAACACGAGACCCCGGCTGGCCTGCCCGCCTTCGGGAGTCATGACAATCGCCGTCGTCTCCTCAACCACCGAAGCCTTGGAAGATGGTCCGGCCGTAGCACCTTGCTGGTAAGCGAAGGGATTCAGCCACACCAGCATGGCCACCAGCGCCAGCACGGCTACGCGCCCGGCCCATGCGCCAATGGACCGCAGCACCGAACGCTTCCGGAATGTGCGGCGGCCACGCCACAGCAGGACGCCCCAGAGCAGTCCGACGACGACGGCAGTCACCAACAGTGCGGGCAGCAACGGGTGTCCGCGCAGGACGGCGGGGTTCCCGAGCAACATCCATAGGGGAGCTAGGACCAACGCCCCAATGCATAGTGCGGATGCCCAGAAGAGGGCGGGCTGGCGCGTGGCGGGGGGTGCCTCAACGGACGAAGTCATACCCCAATAATAGTTCCATCATGGAGATACTTTGAACAATTGATTTGGGCAGCCCCGTTACTACCGTCGCGGTGCGTGGACGGACAGGAAGGCGAACGTTTTGTCACGCGCCTCCCGCGCCTCGTCAAAGTTCAAGTGGAACTGGTACTCATGCGGCAGCTCAGGCTCATGGTTCGCAGGCCAGAACAGCTCCGTCACAGGAACGCCGGCGTCCTTGAGGCGGTTGCTGTACGGAACGGACTGGAGCCAGGTGAGCCCGTCGCCGTTGCCGCCGCTGATGAATGTCGGCGGGAAGTCGTCGGTGACGAAGTCGATGGTGGACATGGTGGCTCCGGCATAGGTAGCGGACCAGTCCTTGGTGCCCGTGTAGGCCCACAGGGACGTCTTGAAGCCCCAGGCGACGATGCCACTCAGGTCCGCCATGGCCCGGAGATCGTACACGCCGCAATGCAGAACGGTGGCCGCGAGATCCGACTTCTGGAGAGCGGGTTGGATTCCCATCAGGTTGGCGTACTCAGGGTTCACGGTGAGCGTGGCCATCTGGCTCGCGAGCTGGGCACCCGCAGAGTCGCCTGCCAAGACGATGCGACTGGTGTCCACGTTGAGTTCGGCAGCATGAGACTTTATGTACGCCAGGGCCTCGTTGATGTCCCGCACGGCTGTGGGATACGTGGCCTCGGGAGCGATCGGATAGCTCATGCCGATGGTGGTGTATCCCTCGGCAGCAAGTATCTGCAGGTACGGATTCACATCGCGTTGCGCCCCGGAAATCCATGCGCCCCCGTGAATCCACACCACTGTTGGAAGCGGGGCGGTGGTCCCTTCGGGGCTGAAAACATCGAAGGTGGACCCGGGCTTGTAGACCACGCCCGCCTGGGTTTGCAGTGGCGCATCGGGAACGTAGGGCGTCATTTCGTCGATGGTCGACTGGGCCCCGCGCTCAAAAACGCTGCGGATCAGCATCGCCGAAGGCCATGGAGTAGCGGAAAGGGCAAGAAGGACAACCAGCACCAGCAGGATCGCCAGGTCCAGCTTCTTCAGCCGTGAAGACCGTTTGCGGGTCGAACGCGAACGGCCATTCAAACCCGAGCCCACCGATCGGTCCCGTTTCTCGCTGGCTTGGATCGATTCCAACGGCCCCATCACACACACTCCCCCAGTCGGCGCATCCTTGGACCCATGCTAAGGCCGCCAAAGCGTTTCCCGAGGTCAGTCCCGCGGTCGCGCCGCCATCAGCAGGACCCCTTCGCCGCCGTCGAACGTTACGGTATGAAAGCCACCACCTCGCGCAACCTCCCGGAATCCCCACTTCCTATGCAGGGCCAATGAGGCCTCATTGCGGGCGTTGACCACATACCAGGCTTCTTCCGCCTGCTCCCAAATCCAGCCGAGCCGGACGGCAGTTAACTCCGCCGCGAGCCCCCTTCGTCGGAAATCCGGCCTTACGGTGACGCCACCCAAGTAGTGACCGGCCAGCGCGAGACCGTCCGGGTAGTCCCAAAAATGCGTCTTGGCCCAACCCACGACGCCGGACCCGCCTTCCGCGTTCGCGTCATCGTGCGCTTCGGCCACCACGACGAGGCGGGCGGGGTCAGCGACCGCTGCACTGATACCCGCGGCGAACCGCTCAGCGTCAGCGGATGAAGTGCGCCCGGCTGCCAAATCCGCGGCGAGGATGCCCGCCACGTCGGAAGGGTCGGCGGGACGGATAGTGAAGTCCATCGGTTCAGTCTAATTTGCCAAAATGCTTGCATTATGGGTTCAAACTCATAATATGGGATCGGGGATATGGCTTGCCTCACGGTGCGCATCAGATTCAGCCTTCACAGTGGACGGCCCAACGAAGGCCTCGATCCGGTACTACTGGCCCTCGCTTCTGACCGGCCCCGCCAACCGCCTATCCACCACGCACGAAAGAAGACCATGACACACCAAACAATCGCCCCTCTGGACGGCGTCCGGGTCCTGGAACTCGGTAACTACATCGCCGCACCCACAGCTGGCCGACTGCTGGCCGACTTCGGCGCGGAGGTCATCAAGGTGGAGCGGCCCGGCACGGGCGACGAGCTGCGCAACTGGCGCCTGCACAAGGGCAACACGTCCATGCTGTACCGCACGCTGAACCGCAACAAGAAGTCCGTGGTCCTGGACCTCCGCACCGACGCGGGAAAGCAGGCCGTCCTGGCGCTCGTAGCCAAGTGCGACATCCTGCTGGAGAACTTTCGGCCCGGCACCCTGGAGAAATGGGGCCTCGGCCCCGAGGTCCTCAACGAGGCCAACCCTGACCTCATCGTCACCCGCATCTCTGCCTTCGGGCAGACGGGGCCGCTGTCCGAGCGGCCCGGTTTTGCCGCCGTCGCCGAAGCGTACGGAGGGTTCCGCAACCTGGTGGGCGACCCGGACCGTGCGCCGGTTCGGGTAGGCGTCTCCATAGGAGACTCGATCGCGGGCCTGTACGCCGCCTTCGGCTCCATGATGAGCCTGTACCAGCGTGAAGCACGACGCCGGGACTCGGCTGGCGCTGTTCCGCTCACCGAACGCATCATCGACGTCGCACTGAACGAGGCCATGTTCTCCATGATGGAATCACTGATCCCGGACTACCAGGCGTACGGCGTGGACCGCCAGCGCGTGGGTGGCCGGATGGAAGGCATCGCCCCATCGAACGCCTATGTGTGCAAGGACGGCGCGAGCATTGTGGTGGCCGGCAACGGTGACTCCATTTATCAGCGGTACATGCAGACCATCGGCCGTCCGGACCTTGCCGAGGACCCTTTCCTGCAAACGAATGCCGGACGGTGGGCGAAGCGTGAAGAACTGGACCAGGCCATCGGCGAGTGGGCAGCCACCCTTTCAGGTGCTGAGGCCCTCGCAGCCCTCGACACCGCCGGTGTCCCGGCCGGACCCATCTACACCGCTGCCGACATCAGCACGGACAGCCAGTACGCTGCCCGCAACATGATCCAGAAGTTCGACGTTTCCACAGGCGAGGAAATCCTCCCGGGAGTGGGCTTCCCCGGCATTGTTCCCGTGATCGGGGACCAGTCCCTGCCCATCCGGAACCTCGGCCCGGACCTGGGCGAAAACACACAAGAAATCCTTGGCGGGCTCCTGAACATGGATGCAGCACAGATCAATGCGGCATCAGGCCGTGAGGAGGCACTCCGACCATGAACCGCTTTGACAGCCCGCTGGCCACAATCCTTGGCGACACCATCCTGAGGGACGTCACCCTGCGTGACGGGCTCCAGCTCACCGGCAAGCTCCTGCCCACCGAACAGAAGCTCGAGACGGTTCGCGAATTGCTGCGCCTGGGCGTGCCCGCCATCGAGCTCGGCTCCATGGCACGCGCCGACCTCGTCCCCACCATGGCCAATACGCTGGAAGTGGTCCAGGCCCTCACCCCGGAGGAACTGGAAAAGTGCTGGATATGGGTGGCAACGCCCGGTCACGTTGCCAAGGCATCCGCCGCCGGAGCGCGGAACTTCCAGTACTGCTTGTCAGCCTCGGATTCGCACAACAAGGCCAACATAGGGCGGACCACTGATGAGAGCCTGGCCGCTTTGCCCGAGGCCGTGGAGTACGCGCGTGCGGTGGATGGCCAAATCCAGCTTTGTATCGCTACCTCCTTCACCTGCCCCTTCGAGGGTTACGTTCCTGAGGAACGCATCCTCGCCATCGCCAACGACCCCCGGGCTGAAGGCACCACGGACATCGTCATCTGCGACACCCTGGGGCAAGCCGTTCCCGCGCAGGTGGCCCGGCTGATCACCCGCGTGCGGGACGAGTCCCCTGCACGCCGGATCGTCTACCACGGCCACGACACCTGGGGTTTGGGCGTGGCGAACACACTCGCCGCGATCCAGGCCGGTGCTGCAATGGTTGACGGTGCCCTCGGGGGCCTGGGAGGCTGCCCGTTCGCTCCCGGCGCCAGCGGCAACACCTCCAGCGAAGACATCCTCTTTGCAACACGTCCCGGGTGGCTCACTCCTGGCGTCTTCGGGGAGCTTGTGGTGTTGTCCGAGAAATTGCTGGCCGAGCTGGGCGAGCCGAACCGCTCCAAGGCCGCGCAAGGAACCCGGTCCCGGGCCGAGGCCTTCGATTGGGTCATTCCTTCTGCCGTTCAGCCGACCTCCCCCGGGGGCAACTGAACAGGGGGACCCATTTCCTGGTCACCACGGCCATCCCGGAACCCGGGCTTCAGTTGCTGTCCGACGGCGGGGAAGGAACTTTCGACGCTCTGCCGCCACGGTTCCCTTGTTGGAGGAGCGCTAGGGGCGCCTTGCCACGTCTCTTTAGGCCCTGCCTGCTCCGCCCGCCGCCATAAGTTCCAAGCGTCGCAGGGTCTCGCGGTTACGGCCGGCGATGAGGGGATCCCGCAGGGCCTTGGGCACTGCCTTGCCAGGACCTCGGACTGCGTCTTCGGCGATGGTGACCCTGCACTGGAGGCCTCCGAGGTCCTCCAGCGTGATCACAACCTTGGCTTCGCCCAGGGGCCAACCCCTCGCCAGGAGTTCCAATGTCCGGCCTGCTTCCATGCCCGTAACGCGGGTGCTGTCGTCGATGAGGAAGGGCCAGGATCCTACGGAATGGTGCAAGGTGGAGCCGACCTGCGGCCACTGTTCGTCGACGGCTCGGATCCTCGAGGCGCCAACAACCCAACCTGAGTAGAGCCACCCGTTGGAGATGACCTTCCAAACGTCGGCGGAGGGGGAAGGGAACAACTGCGTCACGGTGGACATGTGGATCCTCTCTGCGCAGATGTGGCCGCGGCAATGACGTTAAGCTAAGCATGCTTATTGTTTGTCCGCCAGAGGCCGCTCCCCCTTACGGGTTTGGCTTGCTGGCCTTGCCGTCCAGCCAGAGCATGTCCGACTCGTCCCGGTGAGCTCCGTCGGATCCAACGTGCTTGCTGTCGATCTTTGGGCCGTTCTTGATGACATGCACCAGCGCCATTCCATGGCCGCGGCCAAGGTCATAGTCGGCCTTGAGCCATTCAAGAATCGCTCCCGCTTTGACGGAGGGGTCCTTGAAGCCCTTGGTGTCCGCAATGTCGACCAGCTGCCGCGGGGTGAGCCCAGTCTTGTCTTCAATGGCATCGAGGTAAGCCTGAAACGACATCAGTGTCGCCTTTCGTTGTCAGTTTCGCGAACGGAGTACGTGCGGATATCGTACCCGCGACCAAGGAATCAGCACCCCTCGCCCTACACTGATCGCATGGTGTGCCGAGGGTGGCGTTCATTTGCTGTGGGTATGGCCGTGGCTGTGGCTATGCCCCTCTTGGCCGCGTGCGACTCCCGCGATTCCGGCTCGCAGCCCACCAGAGGAAGCGCCGCCCCCATTACCGTTGAGATCAACCAGTCCAGGGACCAATACGGCAAGATGGCCATCCTGATACAGCTCACCAACACCACGGACACGCCCCTCACGGTTACCGGAGCACAGGTGGATTCGTCCTTGTTCGACGGCGGCATCTCCTGGCAGCCATCGAAAGACGGACTTGAATTGCCGCCCCAGCAGCCCAAAAGCATTCCCGCAGAATTGCCGGCAGCCGCTTGTGGAGCGCCGGCAGATGCTTCCGCCACAATCAAGGCAAAGCTCAATTACTCCGAATCAAGCAAAGAGCCCGTAGAGGAGACCGCCGACGCGACCGATCCGTACGGCGTCCTGGCCAGAAACGCCAGCGAGCTGTGCCTCGCTGCAGAAGCCGCCGCCGTCGCCACCATGGTGTTGGACCCCGGACTTGAGGTGGCAGCGGACGGCAGCACCGCCGTCGTGCGTCTCGTCGTCACTCCGGCCGGCGCCACGCAGAGCCTCACGATTGAGTCCATCGACGGGACCACCCTCCTGGCGGAGACACCCTCTGATCCCTGGCCCCGGAACGTCACCATCGCATCCGGGGACGCCGTCCGCGAACTGGCCTTGCGCATCCGGCCTGCACGCTGCGATCCACACGCCGTCGCCGAGGACAAGGTGGGCACGCTTCTGCCGTTGAGGGTCAAAGTGGGGGAACGGCAGGGCTTGGTGAAAATTGCGGCGTCACCTGAGCTGCGCGGCCGCATTTACGACTTCGTCACTGCCGCCTGCGTCCCAGCAGGTTAAGACGGGCTTAGCCGAGGGTAGCCAAAGCTTGGGGAGCGCACTCCACCGTGACCTTGACGTCAGCCTCCACGGTCTTCACTTCGCCGTCCATTTGGTACGGCAACGGCTTAAGCGTGGTGAATTCGTAGCTGCTCACACTCGGCTGATCACCCAACCCCTGCGTCGTGGCCTTGAGGGCAGTCAACAGAACACGCCATTTGGGCATGTGCGGGAAGACGATGACTTCAAACTTCCCATCGGACGGGTGCTGCTCTGCTTCACTCAACGTGGCGTACTTGGCCATCTCATTGATATTGGCGAAGACAAGGCTGTCGAATTTGCGGCGCTTCCCGTCAGATTGGCGAATGGCGAAGGGCTGGAACTCGGAGAAGGTCTTGATGACGGTGACCATCTCCTTCAAGGCCCCCTTGCTCCCCTTTTCCAGTTCAGTTGCTACAACGGGGGTGAGTCCGAATCCTATATACGAATGCGCATATTCGAAGGGTTCATTCTCCCTTTGGCCGGTATGGATACGGAGAAGGTCAATGTTGTGAACGTGGCCCTCTGCAATGGCCTCTTCCAAGGGTTTGGTGCCGATAATCCGGCTGTGGTCGTTGGCATTTCCCGCGGCCAGTACTGCCGCTACGGCCCTCGGGTTTTCGGCTTGCATCACACCATTGACCACCTCGTTGTAGCCGCCATCGCCGCTCACCGAGACCACAAGGACATCGCCGCCCTTGGCAGCGGCATCCCGCGCCAGATCGACGGCGTGGCCGGCATGTTCCGTCGGTTGAAGGGTGATTTCGGGCTGGTACGTGAGGAGTTCCTTCAACCGGCCCTGCAACTGCTGCGCCAGCTCAGGCGCATCACCTGTGCTGTTGGGATTGAAGATAATGACGATCGACTCAAAGGTCCGGGCAGAATCCACGCTGTGCTCCTGATTCATTGCGAGGTCCCTTTTCAGGCGGTAGTTTCCCTCGGAGGTTCCCATAGTATTCGCAATGCGATGGGGGTTTCGGATGAACACTGAACGTGAAAACATGAAAACGGGTTTCCGGAAGCGGAAATCAACGTCAATCAGCCTGACGCAGTCCGATGCTGCGTCAGCAGTGGGGAAGGCCAATGGAAGACTCACGCCAGACGGCACGAACGCTGATCCTGGAACACGAGATCACCGTGGACGATTTGTGGGCTTGGTATTGGGCCAACGGTGGGAACGCCCGGCCTTGGGACTTCGACGCCTACCTCTTTGGAATCGAAGAGCGCGATCCTTTCGACCTGAAAATTCTCACGTGGGCCATGGAAGACCTCGACGCCCGCTCGTTGCTCTGATTACTTCCGACCTATCGCCGCGCCTCCATCAGGTGCCGGGTCGAGTGGGCGATGAAGGGGTTTCCCGCCCGCATCTGCCCATCCAGCTCCCTGAGCTTGCCCAGGTAGCGTTCTGCTGAGAAGTCGGGGACCCACCACACACATTTGCGCAGGATCCACACCACTGCGCCCACATCGAAGAACTCCATCCGGCACCGGGCTGTGCGGAGGTCCGTGACAGTGAGCCCAGCTGCTTCGGCGGCCGCTGCCTCGGCCACGGAGTCACGGCCCTTCCTCTGTTCAGGCAGCGGACCGAGGAAGTGCTCAATCAGTTCGAAGGCCGACGCCGGGCCAACGTGCTGGGCGAAATAGTGGCCACCAGGTATCAGCACCCTGCGGATTTCCTCCCAGTCGGGGCTGACAGGGTGCCGCGCACTCACAAGCTCGAAGGACTCGTCGGGGAAGGGCAAGCCCGAACCGTCAGTTGTCTCAACAATGTCCACCCCGCGGGGGCCAAGCCGGTCCCGGGCCCGCTGGGCGTTGGGTGGCCATCCCTCGGTTGCAGCCATGCGTTCGGGGAACCTCGCGGCCTCCGAGAGCACCTCCCCACCGCCGGTGTCCAGATCAAGGGCACTCCGGACGGTGGCAAGACGGCCCGCCAGAAGCGTCGCGAATCCCCACGGCGGCCGTTCTTCGGTAGCGCGCCCGTCCAACCAGCTGAATCCCCAGCCGTTGACGTCGGCTTCAACAGCCTCCTGGACCAAGGTCTCAAAATCGCGCATCAGTGTCCCTCCTTCTTTTCGGCCGCAAGCTTTTCGGCCGCAAGCCGGGCAGCAACCCTCGCGATCAGAACGTAAGGGATCGGCTTGGCCAGTGGAAACTTCAAGGTTCCTTTTCCTAAGACGAACTGTTCCATCTCTGCGTTCAGGTTTTCGTCCTCACGTGGAATCGGATACACCGAGATGTGGTGCGCCCATGCGGCGAAGTACACCACGTAGTGCCCGTCGATGGTGATGGTGGGTATGTCGTAGCTGATCATTTCCCCGGCACCGGGCACAGCAGCGTGAATGCACCTGCGGATCTCTTCGAGGATCGGCTGAGTGTCTTCGTGCTGGGCAGATATATAGGCGTCCACTGTTGGATATTTCGCGGCCATCGTCATTTCTCCCTACGGTTCAGCTCTCGCCGGGGAACCGGCCGCCGATCAGCCTGGTCATGTGTTCAGCGGTAGCGAGCAAGGGCTCAACCCAGGCCTCGCACGTCTCCAACGGCATGCGAAGGGTTGGTCCGCTGATGGTCACGGCGCCCACCAAGCCAGCGGCCGAATCGAAGACCGGGGCGGACAGGCCTGAAGCGCCGTCTTCCCGCTCACCCACCGTGATCGCGAATCCATCGGCGTGGGTCTTCTTGACCGCGGCTTCCAGTTCTTCGGAGCTGGTGATGGTGAAGTCCGTGATTGATTCCAGGGGGTCGCGGAGGACAGCTTCCAACAGCTCAGGAGACCAAGCCAACAAGACCCGGCCTGCCGAACCTGCGTGGAGCGGGACGATCTTGCCCAGGTGCATCTCCCGGCGTAGCGCGTGATGCGTGTCAGCCATAGCCACGCACACCCTGTAGTGCTGCTCGGCTTTGAAGAAGCATGCAGTCTCGCCGGTGGTGTCCCGCAGCGTCTTGAGCAGCGGACTCAGGATGTCCACCACTTCCATCCCCCGGGTTGCAGGCGCCGCCCAGTACGCCATTCTCATGCCGATCCTGTAGGCGTCGCCCTCCCGGTCAAGGAAGCCTTGCGTTGTCAGATTCGTGACCAGCCGCTGCACCGTTGAGGTGGGCATTCCGGTGAACTCGCGGATATCGGCCAACTGCAACACTGGGTTCGACAAGGAAAAGGCGTCCAAAATGGACGTGATCTTGCCCAGAACGAGCAATGGGTTGCCGTTGGCCCTCGCGGAAGCATCGGATGCTGACATAGGACTCACGCTAAACGCTGCAAGGGAGTCGCGCCAATCCCGCCGGTAGGGTTGCAGCATGGGGACAGTTCTGGAGGCCGAGGGCCTGCTTGTGGGGTATGCCGGGGCTCCGGTGTGCGGTGAAGTTTCTGCGTCCGTGGACGCTGGCGAAGTCTTGGGAGTCGTAGGCGTCAACGGCGCCGGGAAGTCCACGGTAGCCCGGACCATCGCGGGACGGCAGGCTTCCCTGGCGGGGGACGTGAAAGTCCATGGGCTCCTCATAGATCCCGACGCCATACCCTTCCGCCGGCAGGTATCCGCGGTCTTCGACGACGACCTCTTCTTCCCTTCGCTCACTGTCCGGGAGCACCTGCTCCTTGTTGCCCGCGGGCATTCCCTCGATGATCCTGAAGCACGGGTGGAGGACGAGCTGGAATTCTTCGGGCTGCTGGGCAGGTCCCATGCCATCCCGGATGCTCTCTCTTCCGGTCAACGGCGCAGGCTGTTGCTCGCCGCTGGACTCATCCGCCCGTCGTCGCTCCTGATCCTTGACGAGCCCGAACAACGGCTCGATCCCCGGATGCGGGTGGCGCTCGGCGAACGCATAGCGGCGCATGCCAAAGAAGGTGGCGCAGTAGTCCTGGTGACCCACGATCCGCAGTTGCTGCTCGCCACGGCCTCCACGTGTTTGGTCATTGACGAGGAAGTCCAGGAATTCGATCCTGAGCAGGGGGCCTCGATCATTGCCGGGTCCTGACACAGTCACCCTTTCCCCGTCCACGCAGGGCCGGGAACTTGCCGCCGCAATTGTCCGCTTCACCCACCGGTCCTCCCGACGCTACAAGCGCAGCCGGACCTCATGGGGCGAACGCTTCGTCGATGCCTACAGCTGGGGCCTGGGAATCGGCGTTTCCCTGACCATCGCTGCCTCGTTTGTCCTGGCGTTGCGCAACGAGATTGCTGACCGGGCTTCCACCGCAAACGGCATCATCCGGACGCAGTGGCTCGTCCTGCCGGAAGAGGTGCTGTGGACGTCCGTGACCTTCGCGGCCCTCCTGGTCATCGGCAACCTGGCCCGCAAGCTCGGTCCGATGACCGTGAACGGAGCCGAGGGCAGCTGGTGGCTGACGCTACCGATCGACCGCCGGCCCATGGTCCTGCCGCCGTTCCTCCGCAAAGTCGTACTCACTGCGGCTGGTTCGGCAATCATCTACTTGCCCTTCAGCATGGTGACCTTCGTTGACCGCGCTCCCAGGGAGCACCTGCTCGCTTCGTTGTCTTTCGGCGCTGCCGGGGCCATTGCGCTGGTTCTGGCAGCCCTGCAACAGCTTCGTTTGCTGTCACCGCGGATTGGCAAAGCAACGACGGCGGCGGTCCTGCTTGGGTGCTCGATCCTTCCCGCGCTGGCATCGTCCCCGTGGCCAACAGCGTTGGTCGGCGCGGCCGCCGTCGGACTCCTGTCGCTTGTCGTGCCGCGTGCCGGGCAGGTGCGGGGCGAAGAACTGGTCCGGGGCGGAGCCGTGGCCGGTCACGCCGGAGCGTCCCTGTTCATGATGGACTCCAACGAGGTGCTGCGCGCATTGAGCGGAGGCCGTCAAAGCGTCGACGGCGGCAGGGCAGCCAGGTTCTACGCCCGGCCCGCCGGCGGACCGCTGAGGGCCCTGATCCGCGCCGATGTAGTTGCCTTCCTCCGACTCAATCCCCCGCTGATGCCACCAATCCTGTGGCTTGCTGCCTGCATCGCCATGTTGCTCGTGGAAGGCGGGCTGCCGGAATTCGCCCAATTGGCGGTCATCGTGATCGCAGGGTGTGCCACGGCTTCCGGTATGGGAAGTGTGGCCCGCAAGACTGCCCTGGTTCCGGAACTCGACGCACTCCTGCCATTGCACCCGGCACTGGTAAGGACCAGCCGGACGCTCATGCCATGCGCTGCGATGGCACTCTGGATGGCGATCCTGAGCGGGCTGCTGGTTCTGCTCGGTGCTGCGGATCCCTGGCTCATCGGTGTCGGCGCCCTTGCAGGTGTTGGCATGGGCGCAGGCACGCTCCGCGCGGCCACCAGAACACCGCCGGACTGGACGGCTCCCCCGGTTGAAACTCCGTTCGGCCCCGTTCCCCGTGCTCAACTCGGCTCGTTGATGCGCGGCCTGGACGTGACAGTCCTGGCGACCATACCGCTGGTGGTGGCGTTGTACCTCGGCTACGTTCCGCTGCTGGTGGTGATGGTGCAGGCCGTTTTCAGTGCCGGGATCTTCCTTGTGGTGGTGCTGACCCGGGCCAAGAGGTCCTAGCCAGGATTTACAGCAGCACCGTGCCTTGGATGCACGTGGCCGACGCTCCGCCTACCCAGATCTCTCCGTCTTCTGCTTTGACGTGGACCCGGCCGGCCCTGCCCAACGCAGTGCCTTGGGCAGCTATGTACTCCCGGGGTGCCCTGCCGCTGCCGATCAACCATTGGGCTGCGCCGGCATTGAAGCTGCCCGTGACCGGGTCCTCCACCATGGCGTCGCCCGGAATGAAGGTGCGCACTTCGAAGTCGACGGCGGCACCCGGCTCGTGCGGGCCGATCACCCCGACCTTGAGGTCACCCATGGCCACGAGGTCCGGTTCGATGGACAGCACCTGCTCGGCTGATCCAAGGAGCACGCCGATCCACTCCGGGCCGTTGACCAGCCACGATGCATCCAAAAGTGCGTCCTCAGGAAGCCGCAATCCGGCAGCGAGCTGGGCACGGACGCCGCCGTCCACCGGGCCGAAGCGTGTCAGCGGCGGTGCAGCGAAAGCCAGCCTGCCGGCGTCGTGCTTCACCCGAACCAAACCCGCACCGCATTCCTGAACCAGGACGCCGTCAGTCTTGGGCACTCCCCCGGCCTGGAGCCACGTGTGCGCCGAACCCAGCGTGGGGTGACCGGCGAACGGGAACTCCTCGCTGCCCGTGAAGATCCGTACTTTGTAGTCAGCCTGGGGGTCAGTAGGAGGCAGGAGGAACGTGGTCTCGGAAAGATTGGTCCAATGGGCGAAGTGCTGCATTCTCTCGCTGCTGAGGCCTTCCGCGTCGACCACGACGGCCAACGGGTTGCCGAGGTAAGGCTGGTCGGAGAAGACGTCCACTTGGTGGAACGGGCGGCTGCGCAGGGCTTCTGAAGTCACCGCTGCAGGCTATCACCGCTTGCTGGCGGGCCTGCCCCGCGTCTGCGAAACTACCAGCATGGCAGAGAACAAGACCCAGCCCACGGACGTGTCCGTGGAAGAATTCCTGGCCTCCGTGGAACATCCGAAGCGGCGCGAAGACGGTTTCGAGTTGCTGGACATGATGCGGGACATCACCGGGCAGGAAGCCGTGATGTGGGGTCCTACGATCGTCGGATTCGGCAGCTATCACTACAAGTACGACAGCGGTCGCGAAGGTGACGCCGCCGCCGTCGGCTTCTCACCACGCAAGGCAAACCTGGTCCTCTACGGAGTCACGGAAGGCCCTGACGCGGACCGCCTGCTCCCCGAACTCGGCAAGCACAAAACCAGCACCGCATGCCTCTACGTGAACAAACTGGACGACGTGGACCGCGGTGTCCTCGCCGAGATGATCCGCACGGGCTACCACCACGTCATGGACGAATTCCACACACCTTAGGTCTCCCGCCGAACAAAAAGGCCCCCACCACCGGAATCCGGTGATGGGGGCCTTCAGGTGCAGTCAGAGACTACTTTGCTGCAACGACCTCGAGGTCGATGACAGCGGAAACATCCTCGTGCAGGCGAACGTTGGCCGTGTACGAACCGACAGACTTGATGTGGTTCGGCAGTTCAACGTTGCGCTTGTCGATGGCGCCAAGGCCAGCGGCCTCAACAGCAGCAGCGACATCAGCAGGCTTGACGGTGCCGAAGAGACGACCGGACTCGCCGGCCTTCACCTCGAGCTTGACCTTCTTGGAGGACAGAGCCTGGGCCTGTGCCTGAGCAGCTTCGACAGAAGCGTGGGCACGAGCAGCGCGGGCAGCCTTGATGGACTCAACCTGCTTCTCGCCACCCTTGGTCCAGGTCAGAGCGAAGCCGCGGGGCAGCAGGAAGTTACGTGCGTAACCGTCCTTGACCTCGACAACGTCGCCAGCAGCACCGAGACCGGTTACTTCGTGGGTCAGAATGAGCTTTGCCATGTTAGTTAATCCCTTCCCTTAGCCGCGGCCAGCGCCGGAGTAAGGCAGCAGAGCAACTTCGCGGGCGTTCTTGATTGCCTGGGCGATCTTGCGCTGTTCCTGAACGGTAACGCCAGTGACGCGACGAGCGCGGATCTTTCCGCGGTCGGAGATGAACTTGCGCAGCAGTGCTACGTCCTTGTAGTCGATGACAGTGATGTCAGCGGCCTTCAAGGGGTTGGACTTTGGTTTGGGCTTACGGAGTTCAGCCTTAGCCATCGTGGAGCTCCTTTTCTATGGAGCCCGTGGATATTGATCCACGGGATGGTGGTGTTCGACGGCGGTTGGCACCTTGGTGCCTTGCGGCAGTTCCGGTGAGTGTCCGGCGTCGGACTTTTATTTTTTGTTTAGAAGGGAGGTTCGGAATCGGGGCCGTTGCCCCAGCCGCCAGCGTTGCTGACACCGGGCGTAGCCCAGGGGTCATCCTGCTGTTGTGCGGGCTGGTTGCCGCCCCAGGTTCCACCGGAGTTGCCGCCGCCTTGGTTTCCACCGGGAGCGCCACCTCCAAAGCCACCGGAGTTACCGGCGTTACCGCCACCAAAGCCACCCTGGCCACCGCCGGAGCGCTGGGTTCGGTTGACCTTGGCGTTTGCGTAACGCAGGCTGGGGCCGATTTCGTCGACCTCAAGCTCGATTACGGTGCGCTTTTCGCCTTCTTTGGTTTCGTAAGAACGGCTCTTCAAACGGCCGGAAACGATGACGCGCATGCCCTTTGTGAGGGACTCGGCCACGTTCTCAGCTGCTTCTCGCCATACCGATGCGCGGAGGAACAGGGTTTCCCCGTCCTTCCACTCATTGGACTGGCGGTCAAAGGTCCGGGGAGTAGAAGCGATGGTGAAGTTCGCTACTGCTGAGCCAGACGGGGTGAACCGCAGCTCGGGGTCATTGGTGAGATTACCGATGACCGTAATAGTGGTTTCGCCTGCCATCTACTGCCTCCTTGTTCGTTCCTGCGTAGTAAAGATCTTGAAGGGGCTGATTACTCAGCAACGACCTTCTGGTCTTCAGGGCGGATGATCTTGGTGCGCATGATCGTCTCGTTGAGAGACAGCTGGCGATCAAGTTCCTTGGCGGTAGCCGGTGCTGCGGTGAAGTTCACCACTGCGTAGATACCTTCGGACTTCTTCTTGATGTCGTATGCCAGACGGCGACGGCCCCAGATGTCAACCTTTTCGATGGTTCCACCATCGGTGGTGATGACATTGAGGAACTTCTGAAGCGACGACTCTACGGTACGCTCTTCGACCTCGGGGTCGATGATTACCATCAATTCGTAAGGACGCATATGTGAACCCACCTCCTTTGGGCTAAGCGGTTACGGTATTTCCGTAACAGGAGGTTCATTTGCGATGCTGTGGCTCACTCCCCCGCCGAAGACTCGGAAGGAGGGCGCAACACAGACTTCAATATCTTAGTGCATCTCCTGCACCCAAAGCTATTCGAGGGGATCCGGAGCTGGAACCGGCCGGATTGCGTATGTGGATAACCCAGCGCCGGGGCACGGAATACTGGGACCATGACCACCCTGAAGTCCATCGTCCTCTTCGTTTTGGCTGCCGTCGCAGAAATCGGTGGGGCCTGGCTCATTTGGCAGGCCGTGCGTGAAGGCAAGGCCTGGTGGTGGGCAGGACTGGGCATCCTGGCCCTGGGGATCTACGGATTCTTTGCCGCTTTCCAGCCCGACGCCCACTTTGGCCGCGTTCTGGCCGCGTACGGTGGCGTGTTCATTGTGGGTTCGCTGGCGTGGGGAATGCTGATGGACGGCTTCCGACCGGACCGCTGGGACATCATCGGCGCCGCAATCTGCGTAGTAGGCGTCGCCGTGATCATGTTTGCCCCGCGCTCAGGCGCGTAGGCCAGCACCCGGACGCCTCGGCCATAGACGACAAAACCCCCGGAAGATGACCTTCCGGGGGTTTCCGTGTGCGCGGAGGGGGACTTGAACCCCCACCCCCTTTCGAGGACTAGCACCTCAAGCTAGCGCGTCTGCCATTCCGCCACCCGCGCAAGGTGATCAGGAGAACCAGCGTTTCGTTTTTCTCCTCGACAGCGACAAAGACACTAACACGAGGAACGGCAATCCGTGGATTCCTGTCCCCGTGATGGCGTCCCGCTAGGGTGGGGCCATGGATGCCACACCCCTGAACACCCTTGTCCTAACGGTCGTCTTCGCCGCAATCGGGCTGTATGCCCTGTACTACGTGATCCGCGCCGGCGTCCGGGACGGCATCCTCCAGGCAGACAAGAAGCGCGAAACGTCACCCCGAACAGACATTCCCACTGGCTAGGCTGTGCACATGGACAAGGTCAGGGTGAGGCGGAGCCGGCCGCGCTTCGTCGTCATGGTTCTAGCCGGCGCCGTGGCCTTCGTCGTCACTGGAGTCCCAGGCAACTGGGTGGATGCACCGGCCGTCGGCTGGGCCGTGGCAGCGCTTGTCTACGTGGCCTGGGTGTGGCTGGTGATCGCCCGCCTCGATCCGGCCCAGACTGAACAACACGCCACCTCCGAGGACCCTTCCAGGGGAGTCACGGACCTGCTGATACTCGTGGCAAACCTTGCCAGCCTTGCCGCTGTGGCCGCCGTGATCGTCAATTCGCATACGGAAGGAACGGGCGCCCGCCTGTCTTCTGCGGCTCTCGCGCTGGCCTGCGTGGCACTGTCCTGGATGCTGGTCCAAACGCTCTTCACCCTGCGTTACGCGGAGCTCTACTACAGCCCGGAGGCCGACGCCGGCGGTGAAGTGGGCGGCATCAGCTTCAACCAGGACCGCCCGCCCCAGTACACGGACTTTGCCTATCTCGCCACCAGCTTGGGGATGACTTACCAGGTATCGGACACCAACATTGGCAACCACCGGATCCGCGCCGAAGCCCTGAAGCACAGCCTGCTGTCCTACCTCTTCGGCACTGTCATCCTGGCCGTCACCATCAACCTGGTCATCGGGCTGGCGCAGTAGCCGCTGCTTGGTCCCGTTAAAGCGAAACGGGACAACCGCCGTCGAACATTGACGGCAGCTGCCCCGCGGTAAAGACGCTTACGACGCCGGCCCGGAACCAACCTCGGAGCGCTCGGCTTCCGCTGTAGTCGCCCGGGGCGGGGTTGCTCCACGCTTGCGGTAGCGGAACACGCCGATGGCTACGACGACAGCTGCCAGTGCGAGGGACAGGAACAGGGACTCACGGGTGGATTCGATGATGACCATCCCGATAATCAGCGCCACGATGGCAGCGATGGCGATCCACGTGAGGTACGGGAAGAACCACATTTTGAGATCGAGGTCCTTGGCTGCTGCACCCATTCGCTTGCGCAGGATGAGCTGCGAGGTCGCGATGACCAGCCAAACGAAGAGCGCGATGGCACCGGAGGTGTTCACGAGGAACAGGAACACCGTGTCCGGGGCGATGTAGTTGAGGCCAACGGTGACGAACCCAACCACGGTGGACGCGAGGACAGCTGCAGCCGGAACGCCGCGCTTGGAGATCTTCATCCACGACCTGGGAGCATCGCCACGCTGGGAGAGAGAGAACAGCATGCGGCTGGCCGTGTACAGGCCGGAGTTCAGGCAGGAGAGCACCGAGGTGAGGACAACGATGTCCATGATGGTGCCCGCGCCCGGGATGCCGTAGAGCTCGATGACGGCAACGTAGGGGCTCTTGGCAACAGAGGCGTCGTTCCAAGGCAGGAGCGTCACCACGATGGCGATGGATCCGATGTAGAAGATCAGGATGCGCCACACCGTGGACTTCACGGCCTTCTTGACGGCGTCCACGGGGTTCTCGGATTCGCCGGCTGCAATGGTGGCGATTTCGGCGCCGAAGAACGAGAAGACCACCACGAGGATGCCCGCCAGGACAGCGCCCGGCCCATTCGGCATGAAACCACCCTGATCCAGGAGGTTCGCAACGCCAGGTGCGGAAACGCCCGGCATCAGGCCAAGGATCGCGGCAATACCGGCGAGGAGGAAGATCACGATTGCAGCGACCTTGATGGACGCGAACCAGAACTCAAACTCGCCGTAGGACTTCACCGAGCCGAGGTTCGTCAGGGTCAGGAGGACCATGAGAACCAATGCCCAGATCCATTGATCGACGCCGGGAACCCAGCGGTGCATGATGGCGGCGCCCGCCGTTGCCTCGATGCCGAGGACGATGATCCAGAACCACGCATAGAGCCAGCCAATACTGAACCCTGCCCAACGGCCAAGGGCTTTATCAGCGTATGTGGAGAACGAGCCGGTTTCAGGGTTGGCCGCAGCCATCTCACCAAGCATGCGCATGACGAGAATGACCACGAGGCCTGCGGCCAGGTAGGCCACGAGGATGCCCGGGCCAGCCTGCTGAATGGCAGCGCCGGAGCCTACGAACAGACCTGCTCCAATGACGCCGGCGATGGCAATCATGGACAGGTGGCGCGGCTTCAGGGACTTGGAAAGCTGTTGGTCAGCGTGCATGGATCGGCGCCGTCCTTTAGGTTTTGGGAATTGGCCTCAGTGGTGTGCCACGGGCCACATGACTAATTCACGCTAACCTGCTACAACGATGCCGATCCTGTGCAACCGAACATTTTGCCTGCTCCGAAACAGGGACCATGCACAAAATGTAAACCTCAGGGCATCTAATGTTTCCTATAGGAAACTTTTGAAATGGCCCTGAAATGACCGCTTGAGGCTTTCCCTCAGGCGGCAGTCCGGAAGAACAACTCCGAAACGTCAGCCAGCCTCTTCGGATCTTCCACGCCACACAGCTCGCGGGCAGAGTGCATCGAGAGTAGCGGAATGCCCACATCCACCGTCCGGATTCCGAGGCGGGTTGCGGTCAGGGGACCGATGGTGGAACCACAGGGGAGATCGTTGTTGGAGACGTATTCCTGATAAGGCACATTGGCTTCGTCGCACAAACGGGCCCACAGTGCCGCGCCTGTGGCATCTGTGGCATAGCGCTGGTTGGCATTGATCTTCAACAGTGGGCCGCCATTCAGCAGCGGCTTGTTCGCGGGATCGTGCTTCTCCGCGTAGTTGGGGTGGACAGCGTGGCCCGCGTCCGCGGAAACACAAAACGACGCCGCCAGCGCCTGCCGCCGCTGGCTCACCGAGGCGCCAAGACCGTCGGAGATGCGTACCAGGATGTCCTCAAGGATGGGGCCACAGGCGCCGGAACGCGAGTTGGAGCCGATCTCCTCATGATCGAAGGCCGCAAGGACGGCGATCGGGCCATCGGCGGGTGCGGCGGCCGCATGCGCTATCAACGCCACCAGGCCAGCGTGCGTGGAGGAAAGGTTATCCATGCGGCCTGAAGCGAATAACTCACCATGTGCTCCAAAAATCGCCGGCGCCTGGGTGTCTGCCACCACGACGTCGTACCCGCCGATATCGGCAGCGTCCACAGTGGCGCCTTCAACGCGATCGGCGAGCAGTGCCAGCAGATCCTCCCCAGCGGGATCTCCCTGGCCGAAAATGGGGTTCATGTGCTGCTGCTTGGACAGGTGGAGGCCATTGTCGTTGACCCCGCGGTCCAGGTGAATCGCCAGCTGTGGAAAGCGCAGGAGGGGTCCTGTGGCAGTCAGGTGCTGCGTACCGTCGCGCAGCACCAAGCGGCCCGCCAACTGCAGTTCACGGTCCAGCCAGGAGTTCAGGAGTGGCCCGCCATACACCTCGACGCCGGCCTGCAGCCACCCGAACTTGCCCGTGGTGGGCTTTGGCTTGAGTTTGAAGGACGGCGAGTCAGTGTGGGCGCCCAGGATGTTGAATCCCGTGGTGGGGCCAGCGTTCTCCGGAGTCACCCATGCGATGAGTGCGCCATCGCGGATCACGTAGAACTTGCCCGCTCCGCCGTCCCACGGCTGCAGTTCATCCAGGCCAGTGAATCCAACCGCGTCCAGGCGACGGGCGGCCTCGTGAACCGCGTGGAAGCTTGAAGGCGACGCAGCTACATACGTACCGAGGTCCTGGATATGGTCAATGGCGGCAGAGGCATTCGGAGACATGCCCCCGAGTCTAGCCCCGCTCCAGGCCGCCAGGTGCCTAAACCGTGACGTTCAAGGCCGCCGTATAGCCCCCGGCAACCGAACCGGACATAGTCGCCAATTGGTATATACCCCCATCGTCACCAAAGACGTTGTCCGAGGCCAGAGTGGTGTTGGGGAAGTTCCGGGCACTCGTCTCATAGCCTTCAGTGGCATAAACCTCGTTACAGGCCCTCTCCGTCAGGGCGATCTGCGACACCGCGAGCACCTGCCCGGCAGCGCTGGTGTTGCTCATGGATTCGAATACCTCAAAGTGAATATGTGGCCAGCGGCCGCTATAGGCGCCGGGATAGATGGTGCTGAACGTGAGCTGCCCGTTCGCATCGGATTCCTGTACACCCCGGAGGTAGTTCTCGTTCTCAAGCCCTGAATCGTAAAGCGAGTACTTGCCGTTCTGGTCGCAATGCCAGACGTATACGGCAGCACCTGCCAGCGGTGAGCAGCCGTTCGCATTGTCCAGCAACGTCAGGGTCACCGTCAGTGGCACCCCCTCGGCTTTCGTGGTGGACGTGCCAAAGCTGGACCTTATGTCGCGGCGGACCACTCCCGATGCTTCCAGGACGTTTGGCCCATTGGAACCGTCGCCCGGGTAGGGTCCGAGTGTCTCCTCGGGGATCTCCACCCCACATTCGGCGATGGCACGTGTCACAGTGCTGGTCGCCGATGGCGAGGCGGCCGCCGTCGTGCTTTCCGTCGCAGTGGCGGTAGCGCTGGCGGTGCTCGACGGCGACGCGCTGCCGCCTCCCGTACTTGGCGTACAGGCTGCGAGGGCCGCTGACGCCCCCGCTCCGACGAGAACGCCCAGCGAGCGGCGCCGGGTCAGGAGGGTGGAAAGGTCGAACTCGAGGCCACGATCATGGTTCGGGTGCGGCTGATCTTGGTCCGCTGGTTCCTTGGACGGCTGTTGAGGAGAAGTCATGCATCCATGAAACGCGCCCTGCCTATGCCTTGTACATGGGGAAACTGTGCCGGGGCTGTGATCACATCGCCGATCCAAAAGATCAAAATGTGCAATATAGACAATTTCATATGCTTGTAATGCCCGTCACGTTGTGTCACGATGGCTCACAGAACGCATATCCACGGAAGGTTCCACCCATGAAGATCCAACTGAAACCAGTTCGGAAGCTCCGCATCCATTGGCCCATCCCGGCCGAAACCATGACGCAACTCGCCGGAGGCGACCTCGCCGCCCTGGAAGCGGACGCCGGCATCTCGTCCCTGCTGGAAGCACTGACAGAAAGCCCCGAGCTGGGCGGCTTTGGCAACTACCACCATGTCTTCGAGTCCTCCGCAGGCTACGAGGGCTTCACCGTTGCCGAGGGCGCAAACCCCACACTGGGCCGCGTAGGACAACGAACTATCTCGCCGACGTTCGTATTCACCTCCTACTTTGATGACTCGTTGGATGCCGACGCGGTTCACCAACTGGTCCAGAGGATCGTGGACATCCACCCCTGGGAGGTACCCGTTATTGAAGTGTCCGGGCCCCTGAGCGTCTCCAGCAGCGTTCTGACTCCGGTTGCCGAAAGCCGCGTGGCCTCATGACCACAGGACTTTGGCACGAGCTCGCTCCCCTGCTCCGCAACAGAACCTTCACGGACCTCACGCACGCCTTCCACCCCGGCCAGCCCCGGTTCTCCGCTTTCCCGGATGAATCCCGCGAGGCTCTCTTCGATATGGAGAAGGGCGACGGATTCACTGCCCACCGCTACTCAATAGTGGGCCAGTGGGGTACCCACGTGGACCCTCCTTCGCATTTTGTGCGCGGCGGACGGACCTTGGACCAGATACCCGTGGACGAGATGATTCTTCCCCTGGTTGTCCTGGACATCAGCCACCGCGTGCGCACGGACAGTGACGCCACCCCCACACTGGGCGACATCAAAGCCTGGGAAGCGCGAAACGGAGCAATCCCCAGCGGTTCATTCGTGGCCCTCCGCACAGGATGGAGCCACCGCTGGCCCGACAATGGGGCCATGGCCAACAAGGACGAATCCGGAACAAGCCATACCCCGGGCTGGTCGAAGGAGGTCCTTGAATACCTCGTCGAACATCGGGACGTGGCTGCGGTGGGCCACGAACAAACCGATACGGACCCTGGCGTAGCCACCTCCCGGCAGGACTTCAGCCTGGAGACCTACGTCCTTGCACAGGACAAATGGCAGATCGAACTTCTGGCGCATCTGGACGGGTTGCCCGAGGCCGGCGCCGTTCTGGTTGCGTCCTGGGCCAAGCCCCTGGAAGGCAGCGGCTTCCCGGCCAGGGTGTTCGCCATTCACTAGGGCTGCGTGTCGCTAGAATCGTTCCATGTCAAAGACCTCCAGCATGGGCCGAGGCATGATGTCCATCCTGGCCGTTGGGGCCCGTCACGCCCGAGGATACGACGGCGGTACCGTCGCCGACGTCGCGGCCCACTTGGACAAGGACCGCAGCCAAGTATCACGGAGCCTCAAAGGCGCCCTGCAGGAAGGCTTCCTGGCCCGCACCAGCAACAGGGAATACAGCCTGGACTGGTCCATCCTGGCGGACGCCCAGCTGGTCACGGAGCAACGACTGAAGACCGACGGGCTCACCGCACTTGAAGGCTTGGCAGCGGAAACCAATGAAGCATGCTTCCTGGGCGTATTAAGCGGGAACACCACAGTCACCATTGGTGAACAGGTACCTGCCAGCGCCAACTTGGTGGGTTCCTGGCTGGGCCGGCCTTATCCTGCCTACTGCAGTGATGCCGGCCAAGCCCTCCTGTGGGATGCCCCGGATGAGGAAATCCGCACGCTCTTTAAGACCGTGGAATTCGTCAAGCACGGACCCAACACACCATCCTCCATTGAAGACTTCCTGGACCGGCTCAACCAAGCCCGTGAGCGCGGCTATTCAATTGTTGATGAAGAAGCCGAGCCAGGACTCTACTCGCTGGCCGCACCCGTCCGGGACTTCAAGGGTGAGATCGCTGCTGCGCTCCAGATCGTTGGCCCGAGAACCCGGGTTGAACCACAGAGTGAAAGCTACGCCACAGCCCTCCGTTCATGGTGCGGGTGGTTGGAAGCCATGGTGGGAGGCCGCGCGGCGTCGTGAGCCCTACGCCGGCACCGTGCCTGCGGTGCCAAGCCGTTGGGCGGCCGCATGCAGCACCGCGGCGATGTCCGGTGCCGCCTTCTCAATGCTGGACCGGCTGCCCAAGACGCTGAGCGACGCGTGGATCTTCCCTCCGAACCGCACCGGAACAGCCACCTCCCACACGTCGTGCTCGAACTCTTCGGCCGCGACAACGAATCCGTTGGGCTTGTCCCGTTCCATCAGTTCACGGACTTCCGGAACAGAATGTGCCGCCGCCGGGCCTCCGACACCAATGAAATTCACGTCGCGGAGCAGGGACTCCAGCTCACGTGGAGAGTGATCCAACAACAAAGCCCGTCCGGCGCCCGTGCACCAGACCGGCGTCACCATGCCCGGCTTGGCAAAACCACCCAGGACTGAGTTGTTGGTGGAGGAACGCAAAAGAAGGACGCGGACGCCATCCCGCACTGAGAGGCGCGATCTCAGGCCAAAGGCGGATACCAATTCCTCCAGCTCTGCCCGCGACCTCTGAACCCAGCCACCATTCAGCGCGGCTGCCAGGCCGAAGAACCCGGGGCCGACACGGAAAGGACCCCGGTCCATCCGTTCCAGCAGTCCCAGGTCGCACAGCTCCTGGGCCAGGCGGGAGACCCTGCTTTGCTCCATATCCAATTCCGCGGCCAGTTGCGAGACGCCCAAGAGCTGGCGGCCCTGCTTTTCGCGGTCCGTTACCAAGCGAACAAGGCGAAGGCCTTGTGCCAAGGACGACGCCTCCGATGACACATCCACGAATCGGCTCCTTCCACCAAGCGCTCACGCCATTCTCACATGACGGCATCAGCGGCGAGGATCCGGGCGTCTTTGGCCCACACCGTGTACAGGTCTGCGAGGATCCCGCGATTTGCAGACTCCAGTTCACCGGCCGTGATTTCCGCGCCATCCTGACGACCAAACAGCACCACCTCGTCTCCTGGCCGCACGTCGTCAAGGGCAGAGACGTCCACCACCATGGAATTCATGGAGATCGCATCAACAACCGGCACCCGATGGCCCCGGACCAGGACCGTTCCGCCGCGCCCCAGTGCACGCCGGTACCCGTCGCCGTATCCCACCGTCACGGTGGCCAGCTTTGAAGCCGCTTGCAGCGTATGGGTATGCCCGTAGCCCACTTTGCTTCCGGCCGGATAGTTGTTCACGGATCCGATCCGCGCTTTGAATGCCAGGCAGCGCCGGAATCCCGCGTGGCTTGGGTCTGAATCGCCATACAGAACAGCGCCCGTCCGCACCATGTCAAGCCACGTTGCCGGCGTATTCAGCGTGGCAAACGAATTCGCCGCGTGAAGCAGAACCTGCCTCCGCGGCACGTTCGCAGACCGCAGGATGGACGTGGCGTCGGCTTTGAAGCGCACCAGTCCTTGCTCAATATGTTCAAGGTCGTCCAAGGGAAAATGCGTCATGATGCCAGCCAGTTCCAGCTGCGGATGGCTCACCATTCCTACGGCACTGGCCCTGCCCAGGGGTGACGATACGTCAAGGCTGTGCCTGCTGATTCCTGAGGAGTTGATGTCCAGGTGGATCCGGATCTTGCGTCCAGCCTCAGCGGCGATCCTGCTCAGTTCCCAGGCGCTCTGCGGGTCGGCCACGAGTTCTTCCACATCATGGACCACCGCAGCGGCTATTTCCTGGGGTGCAGCGGCGCGGACCCGCAGAAGCCTGCCCGTGTAGCCGTGAAGTCGGGCCGCCTGTGCTTCTGAGTTTGAGCCCACACCGATGTAGGGCACCCCCAGGCGCACCAAGGAGGGAATCAAGAGGTCGGCCCCGTGGCCGTACGCATCAGATTTGATCACGGCGCACAGCATGGCGCGCCCTTGCAACATTCCCAGCATGGTCCGGATATTGGATTCGAAGGCGTTGCCGTCAATTTCAAGCCAACTTGAAAGGTTCTCGATCCTCAGCCGGTGGCTCACAACCTGCATCATCATTTCCCCTGTATCAACGCCTTGCGGGGGGGGGGGGGGGGGGGGGGGCGCGCGGGCGGGGGGGAGGGGTGGGGGGGGGATCGGGGCCGGGGAGGCGCGGGGGGCGCCGCGAGGGGGAGAAGAGTG
>NZ_JAJOHP010000047.1:0-40651 GCF_021109375.1 Arthrobacter sp. AK01 | reverse complement strand
CCGGCGCCCCCCCCCCCCCCCCCCCCCCCCCCCCCCCCCCCGCCCCCCCCCCACCCCCCCCCCCCCACCCAAAACCCCCCCCCCCCCCCCCCCCCCCCCCCCCCCCCCCCCCCCCCCCCCCCCCCCACGTTCGCGTGCCGCGGTGCGTTACAGGTTTTCCACCAGCGAGACGTCGCGGACGGCGCCCTTGTCCGCGGACAGTGCCATGGCGGCGTAAGCGCGCAACGCGGGTGAGACGTGGCGTTCACGGTCCTTTGGCTTGTAGCCACCGTTGACTTCAAGTTTTTCGCGGCGTTCGGCGAGGATCTCGTCGGAGACCTGCAACTGGAGGGAGCGCTGCGTGATATCGATGCTGATGATATCGCCGTCCTCAACCAGGGCGATCGCGCCGCCGGAGGCAGCCTCCGGGGAGATGTGGCCGATCGACAGGCCCGAGGTGCCGCCGGAGAAGCGGCCGTCCGTGATGAGGGCGCACTTCTTGCCCAGGCCGCGGCCCTTGAGGAACGACGTCGGGTAGAGCATTTCCTGCATGCCCGGACCACCCCTGGGGCCTTCGTAGCGGATGACCACCACGTCGCCTTCCTTGATGGACTTGTTCAGGATCTTTTCCACGGCTTCGTCCTGTGACTCGCACACAACGGCCGGGCCTTCGAAGATCCAGATGGACTCATCCACGCCTGCGGTCTTCACCACGGCGCCGTCCACTGCGACATTGCCGCGCAGCACAGCCAGGCCGCCGTCCTTGGAGAAGGCGTGCTCCACGGAACGGATGCAGCCACCCTCGGCGTCGGTGTCCAGGGAGGTCCACTCGTTCGACTGCGAGAACGCGGTGGAGGAGCGGACGCCTCCGGGAGCCGCATGCCAGAGCGCTTGCGCCTCCTCGGTGGCCTTGCCGCCGCGGACGTCCCAGTCGTCCAGCCAGCCGTCCAGGTCGTTGGAGTGCACGGAATGAACATTCTTGTGCAGGAGGCCGCCACGGTTCAGTTCACCCAGCAGGGCGGGAATGCCACCGGCGCGGTGCACGTCCTCCATGTAATACGTCTTGTCCCCGGCAACATTCGGGGCCACCTTGGCCAGGCAAGGCACTTGGCGGGACTTGGCATCCATCTCGGCCAGGCCGTACTCCACGCCCGCCTCCTGCGCCGCGGCCAGCAGGTGCAGGATGGTGTTCGTGGAGCCGCCCATGGAGATGTCCAGGGCCATGGCGTTGTCGAAGGCCTCGGCGGTGGCGATGGAGCGCGGCAGGACGGAGTCGTCGTCGCCGTCGTAGTAGCGCTTCACGAGATCGACGACGGTGGCGCCGGCCTTCTCGTACAGCGCCTTGCGGGCGGTGTGGGTCGCGAGCACGGAGCCGTTGCCCGGCAGGGCCAGGCCGATGGCCTCGGCGAGGCAGTTCATGGAGTTGGCGGTGAACATGCCCGAGCAGGAACCGCAGGTGGGGCAGGCGTTCTCTTCGATGAGGTTGATGTCTTCATCGGAGATGGATTCGTCCACGGCGTCGGCAATCGCGTTGACCAGGTCCAGGGAGCGGACGGACCCATCCGTCAGGGTCACGCGGCCGGCCTCCATGGGACCGCCGGAAACGAACACTACGGGGATGTTCAGGCGGAGCGCCGCCATGAGCATGCCGGGGGTGATCTTGTCGCAGTTGGAGATACAGACCAGGGCGTCGGCGCAGTGTGCGTTGACCATGTACTCAACGGAGTCGGCGATCAGGTCGCGGGACGGCAGGGAGTAGAGCATGCCGGAGTGGCCCATGGCGATGCCGTCGTCCACGGCGATGGTGTTGAATTCGCGCGGAACAGCGCCGGCGGCGAGGATCGCGTCGGAGACGATCCGGCCCACGGGAGCCAGGTGGGTGTGGCCGGGGACGAACTCGGTGAAGGAGTTGGCGACGGCGATGATCGGCTTGCCGATGTCCGTGTTGGCGACGCCGGAGGCGCGCAGCAATGCGCGGGCGCCGGCCATGTTGCGGCCATGGGTAACTGTTCTTGAGCGTAGTGCAGGCATGAATACCATCCTGCTGTTCTTCCTTGGTCGGTGGAAGACGGTGTTGCTACTAGTAGTGAAAGTACCAGAGTAATAGTGTTGAAGGCGTGAAAGATGAGAGGCGCAAGGAGCTGGGGCTATACCTCAGGACACGCCGCACCCAGGCCCTGCGCTCGGACTACGGGCTGCCCCCGGTAGGGCGATCCCGCGAGCGCGGCCTCCGCCGGGAAGAGATCGCCTTCCTGTCCGGCGTGAGCGTCACCTGGTACACCTGGCTGGAGCAAGGCCGGGACATCAGTCCCTCGCGGCAGGTCCTTGAATCCATAGCGCGGGCGCTGCATCTCTCCGATACCGGGTTGAGCTACGTGCTTTCCTTGGGCGGCTATTCCTCCGCTCCGCCAAAGGGCCCGGTGGCCGCCGATGCGCCGGCCCATGTCCAACGCCTGCTCGATGCCTTGGACCCCAACCCCTCCTACGCACTGTCCCCTGATTGGGGCATCGCCGGTTGGAATCGGGCGTACGAGGCGCTGTACCCCAACATCGGAACGTTCGATGCCTCGGACAGGAACCTGCTGTGGCTTGTCTTCACCGACCCCTACATCCGCGACCTGCTCCCGGACTGGGACGTCACGAGCAAGCGCTTTTTGGCCGAGTTCAGGGCCGAAACCGGCCAACGGTTGGGTGATCCGGATGTGGAGTACCAGGTGGAACGGCTCAAAGCAGCCAGCCCGGAGTTCCAAGAGAGCTGGGACCGGTACGACATCCTGGGCTTCGAATCCCGCGAGCGGCAGTTCCACCACCCCGCGGTTGGCGTCCTCCACATGGAGCACCACCAGGTCTCCCCATCGGACCGGCCGGACCTCCACATCGTGGTCTATACACCTGCACCCGGGAGTGACGCCGGTGAGCAGATGCGGCGGTTGATGGGGAGCTGAAGCACGGTGCCGGGCACCCGGTTCAGCTGAGCTCCTGCTTGTCCAGGACGAAGTGCGCAGGAATCGACGCGACGCCGTTTGCCTGGACCACAACGTAGTGCTGCCCTGGGTAATAGGAGCGGGTTGTTATGGGGCGGAATGAGTGTGTTTTTGTGACTGTGACGGTCTCGCCGGGTGGAATGCGGCGGGATGTGAGCTTGAAGGTCTTTGCGCTGACCGTGCCGTTGGAACGCTGGAACCCGATGGAGTAGTCGATGGCTGCGTTGGCGGGCTGGGGGCCTTCGTTGACTACCTCGGCTGAAAATTCCACGGTTCCGTCCCAAGCGACTGCCGTGTGGCGCAGGTGAGGCTCCCTGACCACCAGCTGGCCGCCGGTGTAGCCCAGGAGGGCGAGCGCGTCCGGATTGCCTTGTTTAACCAGGGTCCTAAGTCCATGCCGTATCACCTTGGGTGTGGTGTCATCCGGCTTTCCAGACCAACGGCGGGCAGTAGCCAGCACCAGCTGCGGATCGATCCGGCTCAGGTCGTTAAGATGGTTCGCTGCGGAGCGTCGGACATAGTCGGTGGGATCCTGGTAGGTGGCATCAAGGATCTCCTGGGTTGCCGCTGGATTGGCTACCAACCACGGCACCCTTTTGGCCCACGGCAGGTAGGCGCGGGAGCCCTCCGTTGCGAGTCGGCGGACGTGTTCGTCGTTGTGATTCGTCCAGGTTTGCATCGTGGCAATGGCTCGTTCCGGTCGGGCAGCTATGAGGTCGCGGATGGCGAACTCTGCCGTGAGCCTCCCCGTCAGGCGGGACAGGACCGCGAGCGCAGCATCAAAATCGGTGAGCGATCCCGAGTGAAGTGCCCTTCCGGTCACCACTTCGGTGGCCGGCCAGACCATCCATCCCGTAAAGCGGGGGTCGTCGAGAGCATCGATCATGATCCTCTGAACATCGGAGGATCCCGCCGGTAAGTCCTGAAGGAGGGCATCCCTCACTACATCCACCCGCTGCCGGAGGCGTTGCCCGTCGAGGTCACCATGTGAGCGCTCCAGTGTTGGCAGCTCAATGCCCGGACTGGCGCCCATGAGTATGGAGCGCAGCTCGGTCACCACCGTGGAATTGATCAGCTCATCCATGGCGCCCATATACGTCCTCCTTCGCCGGTGCTGTCATCGTAGGCGATGGGAGTGACACCGAAAGCAGACACGCAAAGCCGCCCACCGCCGTCGTGCTGCTGTTAACAGGGCACGACGGCGGCAGGCGGCTTAAGCGCCATCCGTCAGGCAGGCAGCTGGTTGGCGACGCGGGGCGCCACGGGGGCAGGCACGCCCTCGCCCGCCTGGCCATACAACCAGTCGTTGTACTGGAAGTCGTTGTCCTTGCGGCTCTTGAAGAGCAGGTTTCGCAGCGTGCGCCCCAAGCCGGAGACGTGCCAGGACTCTCCCCACACGCGGGCCGTGCTTTGGACACGGGCGGTCCGGGCGGCGCGGGCGGAGTTGAACGCGACAATTGCCTCGTCCCACGCCGCCGGGTTGACGCCGTCGGTGGTGAAGACGGTGCCTGCGCTGACGTCCTGCAGCACGGCGGCGTCTTCGAGTGCCTGGCAGGCACCCTGGGCCAAGTACTGGAGCATGGGGTGGGCCGCGTCGCCCATCAGGACCATTCGGCCGGCAATCCAGTTCTCGATCGGATCGCGGTCGTACATGGGCCAGCGGATGCCCGTGCCGAGGTTCGCGAGGGCTGCCTGCACCGCGGGAATGCAGTCCTTGTAGGCGGCCTGGAGCTCGTCTACTCCCCCATACTGCTCTTCACCGCGCTCAAACGACGGCGATTTGAAGACGGCCACGGTGTTCAGCAGTTCACCCTTGCGCAGCGGGTACTGCACCAGGTGGCAGTCGGGGCCGAGGTAGACAACTACGTCCTCGAGGTCGGTCGCCGGAGTCTCAGAGGTAATGGGCACGGTGCCGCGGTAGGCAACGTAGGCAGAGGACACGGGCTCATCTGTTGCCACGAGCGGGCGAAGCGTGGACTTGAGACCGTCTGCGCCGATGATTACGTCTGCTTCATAGTCCACGCCGGCTGCCGTGTGCACTACGCCGCGTCCGTCCACGGTTTCCACGCTCTCAACCATGACGTCGTTGACCAGCTTCACGCCGGCAGCTTCACATCCTTCGAGGAGCACGCGGTGCAGGTCGCTGCGGTGGATCACTACGTACGGGGCGCCGTAGCGTTCCTCAAACTCCCCGCGCAGCGACTGACGGGTGAGCTCCTCACCGGTGGTCGCGTCGCGGAACACCAGATGCCTGGGCTGCACCCCGATCTCCAGCGCCTTCTCCAACAGGCCCCAACGCTTCAAAACCCGGGAGGCGTTCGGGGCCATCTGCAGGCCGGCACCGACCTCGCCAAATTCCGGTGCCCGTTCCACGAGCGTGACGTTGGCACCGTTTTCGCGGAGGGCCAGGGCTCCGGCCAAACCGGCCATGCCCCCTCCCACCACCAGGACATCGGTGGATGTGGTGTACTCAGGCATTGCGTGCTCCTTGGGAGATGGTGGATTTGATTTTGAGTCCGACGGCGGCCAACAGGACCGCTGCGATGGCGGCGGCTCCGGCGAACGCGAGGAAGTTGGAGTTGACGCCCAGCCCGGCTGCCAGCAGGAGGCCACCCACCTGCGGTGCGACGACGGCGCCAATGCGGCCGGTTCCGAGCGCCCAGCCGAGCGCGGTCCCCCGCAAATGGTCGGGATAGTGACTGGCGACTGCGGCGATGATGAGGCACTGCGTGCCGTGGGTTCCGACGCCGGCAAGCACCAGGGCGAGATAAACAACGGTGACGGGCGGGCTGGCCAGGAGGACGGAAAGCCCGACGGCGGCCACCGCGGCTGCCGCTATCGCCGTCGGAATCGGACCGAAGCGCGTGCCGGCCCAGGCGGTAATGACCGAACCGGCAACGGCGCCGAGATTCAGGGCCAGGGCGAAAGTGAGCGCCGATCCCAGGTTGTAGCCAGCCAGCTGCATGAGGTTAGGCAGCCACGTGCCCAGGCCGTACCAAGCGAAGAGCGTGGCAATCGTGGCCACTGCGAACAGTACGCTGACGCCCAGGTAGGGCGCCCGGAGCAGTGAACCGAAACCGGCGGAGCCCTTGGAGGCTTTGCTTTCGGATCCGGCGGGTGTCAGTGTCTCCGGAATGTACTTCAGCCCCAGCGGCACCACGATCACCAGTGCCAGCACGGCCACCAGGAACATGGCCTCCCAACCGAACGCGGGAATCAGCGGGATGCCCACCAGTGCGGCGATTGAGCCGCCGATCGGGACGCCGGACATCATCAGCGTGGCAATAGTGGACCGCCACTTGGTGGGAACCAGTTCGGCCACCAAGGCGTTGGCGGACGGCACCAAACCGCCGAGTCCGATGCCGGCGAGCAGCCGCAGAGCACCGAACACGGCCGCGTTGGGGGCGAACGCGCAGAGGATGGTGAAGATGGAGAAGACGATCGCGCAACCCAGGATGGTCTTGCGCCTGCCCCAGGAGTCGGCCATGCGTCCGGCGAAGATGGCTCCGATCATCATGCCCAGGAACGCCATGGAGCCAATGGTCCCTGCGGTTGCCTTGGTGAGGCCCCAGCCTGTTTCGGAGATCAGGGAGGACTGCACCGTTCCGTAAACGATGAGGTCATAGCCGTCGAAGACCACCAACAGCCAACAAACCAGGACGGCGAGTGCAGAGCCTTTGGAGAACCGCGGCGCACTGCCGGCAGCGTTGACGATTGACCCTTGCGACGCTGCAGCGGGAAGTGTGTGATTCATCCCACCACTGTCAGGTGAACGGCAAGCGAAGGGCCATACAATTCTGTTGTGCAGAACATCAACCCGGGTCAGGCCAGCCGGAAGCCAGCCCAAAACCGGAAACCCGTGCAGAAGCGGCCCACGTATTCCATCGACGCCGTGGACAACGCCCTTCAACTCCTCCAGCTGCTCCGCGACGGCGGCGCCCTCCGCCTCAAGGATGCCGCGGCGGAGTTGGCCGTAGCCCCGTCAACCGCCCATCGACTCCTGGCGATGCTGGTCTATCGCGGTTTCGCGGTCCAGGATGAAAACCGCCGCTACGTGCCCGGGCCCGCAATGGGTGTTGGCCCGGCGGGCCTAAGCTGGACCAGGCTCCTTCGAAACCTCGCCCAGCCCCACATGGAGCTCCTGTCCTCGCGGCTCGACGAGACCGTAAACCTGATGGTCCGCGTCGGCACCAAGGTCCGCTTCCTCAGCACAGTTGAAGGCGGCAACGTCCTGAGGATCGGAGACCGCCAGGGTACCGTGATGCCTGCCGACAAGACGTCCGGTGGCAAGGTGATGTTGGCCGAACTGGACCCGGCCATGATCGAGCAACTGTTCCGGAGCCAGAACGCCGAAATCGGCGGGGACACCATTCCGGAGGCCGAGTACCAGGCCTTCCTGCGCGAACTCGACAGCATCCGCGCCAACGGCTTCGCGGCCAACTTCGAGGGCACCGAGGAAGGCGTCAGCGCCTTGGGCATGGCTCTGCATAACCGGCACGGCCAGGTAGTTGGGGCGCTCAGCGTCGCCACGCCTGCCACACGGTTCCGAAAGGTGTTCGACGCCGGATTGGTCGCCGCCCTGCGCGAAACCTGCCGGCAGTTGGAGATCGACATCGCTGCAAACCCGGCTGATCCCGAATAAGAATAATTCTGTACAGCAGAATTGACTCGAGGTCGCAGCCTGGCATCCCTAGGGTCGAACTACGCCAAAAACTGTTCGGACCCTATCGAGGAGGCCTACGTGTCCATCAGCGCCGAGAACACGACCCATGAATCCGTGGCCGCCAGCCACGCCTTGCCGGAGCCGACTCCGGAGGAAGCTGCCCAGTTGGAGCAGCTGTACAAGGATTTCGCTGCGGGGAACATGGTGCCTTTGTGGACGGAGATCGGTGATTTGATGCCGATGGTCCCTACTCCGAAGGCTGTTCCGCATGTGTGGCGCTGGAATGACTTGTACCCGTTGGCCGCCCGTGCCGGGGATCTGGTTCCGGTAGGCCGGGGTGGTGAGCGGCGGGCCATAGCCCTCGCGAACCCCGGCCTTGCTGGCACCCCGTATGCGACTCCGACGTTGTGGGCGGCGATCCAGTACCTGGGCGCCCACGAGGTGGCCCCGGAACACCGTCATTCGCAGAACGCGTTCCGGTTTGTGGTCGAGGGTGAAGGCGTGTGGACTGTGGTGAACGGGGATCCGGTGGCGATGCGCCGCGGTGATTTCCTATTGACTCCGGGGTGGAACTTCCACGGCCACCACAATGACACCGACCAGCCGATGGCCTGGATCGACGGCCTCGACATCCCGTTCGTGCACTACGCCGATGCCGGGTTCTTCGAGTTCGGCACCGAACGCGTCACCGACGAAGCTACCCCGGATATTTCCCGTTCCGAACGGCTCTGGGCACACCCCGGCCTCCGCCCCCTCTCCGGGCTCGATGACACCACCAACTCCCCCATCGCCGCGTACCGCTGGGAACACACCGACGCCGCCCTCCGTGAACAGCTCCTGTTGGAGGATGAGGGCCACCCGGCCACCGTGTCCCAGGGCCACGCCGCCGTCCGGTACTCGAACCCGACCACCGGCGGGGACGTCATGCCCACCATCCGGGCCGAGTTCCACCGCTTCCGTCCCGGCGCCTCCACCGAGCCGTTGCGCGAGGTTGGGTCCAGTGTCTGGCAGGTCTTCGAGGGCACCGGCACCGTGATCTTGAACGGCGAAACCAAGCAGCTGGCCAGGGGCGACCTGTTCGTGGTCCCGTCCTGGCAGGAATGGTCCCTGACCGCCGACACGGACGCTGTTAATCAAACAGGGTTTGATCTGTTCCGCTTCAGCGACGCCCCCATCTTCGAACGACTGAACTTCAACCGCAGCTACACCGAAGGACGCAAGTAAATGAGACTCCTCACCCTCCGCACCGAAACCGGAACCAAGGCCGTCCGTCAGGACGGCGACACCCTCACCGAAATCCCCGGCTTCGCCGATGTCGGCGCGCTGCTGGCAGACCCCGCCTGGGAAACCACAGCGAAGGCGGCCAACGGCGCAACGCACGCGCTCGACGGCGCCGACCTCGCCGCCGTCGTGCCGTCACCGGGCAAGATCATCTGCGTGGGCCACAACTACCGCAACCACATCAAGGAAATGGGACGCGAGATCCCCGAACACCCCACCTTGTTCGCGAAGTACACCGAATCGCTGATCGGCCCGAATGATGACCTTGCCCTGCCGCAGGAATCGGACACCGTGGACTGGGAAGCCGAACTCGCCGTCATCATCGGCAAAAAGGGCCGCCGCATCGCCGAAGCCCACGCTGCCGAGCATATTGCCGGGTACGCGGTCCTGAACGACGTGTCCATGCGCGACTACCAGTTCCGCACCATCCAGTGGCTGCAGGGCAAGACGTGGGAGAACTCCACCCCGTTCGGCCCGGCCCTGGTCACCCGCGACGAATTCACCGCCGGCCCGCTCATGACCTCCGCCGTGGACGGCGAAATCCAGCAGTCCACCCCCACCGGCGACCTCGTCTTCACCCCCGAATTCCTGGTCTCCTACATCTCCACCATCATCACCCTGAACCCCGGTGACGTGATCGCGACCGGCACGCCCGGCGGCGTGGGCCACGCCCAGGACCCCAAAAGGTACCTGCAGGAAGGCCAACTCCTGGTCACCACCATCGAGGGCCTGGGCCAACTGAACAACCGCGTGGTCAAGGAAGCCTGATGGCAGCCCGCCACGATCTCGCCACCGATCCGCGGCGGCCGGGGGAAGAGCCAGCGCCCCGGGGGGGGGCCCCGCGGCGGGGGGCCCACCACCAACAGCGACCCCACGACCCGCCCCCCCCCCCCCCCCCCCCGGCGGGGCACCGCGTTCTTCGCCCGCAAACTCAACGAACTCACCGATGCCCAGCTCGACGGCGGCACCCGCCTTCCGGACTGGACCCGCCGCCACGTCGTGGCACACGTCGGCTACAACGCCCGTGCAATCGCACGCCTGATCGAATGGGCTGCCACCGGCGTCGAAACGCCCATGTATCCCTCCCCCGAGGCGCGGAACCACGAAATCAACTTCGGAGCCACGCTGTCTCCGATTGCGCTGAGGAACCTCTTCGACCACTCCGCGGTGCACCTGTCCGTCGAATGGCGCGACCTGCCCGACGCGAACTGGGCCAACGAAGTCCGCACCGCCCAAGGCCGCACAGTCCCCGCCTCGGAAACCGTGTGGATGCGCACCCGCGAAGTCTGGATCCACGCCATTGACCTGGACAACGGAGCCACGTTCAACGACATCCCAGCCCTCGTCCTCGAACGTCTGCTCAAAGACATCACCGGCGCCTGGAAAACCCGCGGCACAGACACCGGACTCGTCATCAAGGCCACCAACACTGCCGGGAACGGCACCGACCTCACGTTCGGCGACACCACCGCCACGGACCCGACGATCATCACCGGCTCCCTTCCCGCCGTCGTCGAATGGGCCACCGGCCGCGGAACTACGGGCGTCACAGCAACCGGACCCAACAACAACAGCATCACACCGGCAGCGCCACAGTGGATCTAGCCACTCCACCCATGGCGCAGCGGGTCGACTAAGCGCACTATGGGGGGATGAACGCCCAGAGTGCCAATGGATGGTCACAGGGCGGTTCCGGCAGCTTCGGGGCCGGCCTGCACCCGTGGAGCCGTTATGTGGCTTTGGGCGACTCGTTCACCGAAGGTTTAGGCGATCCGGAGCCGCGGAGCCCCGGCGGCCTCCGCGGGTGGGCGGACCGGGTGGCGGAAGAATTGAGCGCCGGTCACGATGATTTCGCCTATGCGAACCTGGCGATCAGCGGACGCCTGCTCCATCAGATCCTCGAAGAGCAAGTGGGCCCGGCACTGGACCTCAAGCCGGATCTGATCACCCTCAACGCCGGCGGCAATGACCTGCTCTTCCATAGGAGCGACCCCGACAAACTCGCGCTGGAACTGGACGCAGGCGTGGCAGAACTTGCCTCCACCGGCGCCGCCATCCTGCTGTTCACCGGGCCGGACTGGGGCGCTACCCCGGTGTTGGGCCTGGCCCGCGGCAAGGTTGCCATCTACAACGAGAACATCCGGGTAGTAGCTGCCCGCCATGACGCTGTGGTGGCGGATCTGTGGGCGCTGCGCCGACTCACCGATCCCCGGATGTGGGACCCGGATCGGCTGCATTTCTCGCCGCTGGGGCAGCACACCATCGCCACCATGGTGCTCGATACCCTGAATGTCCCACATTCCTTGGAGCCCCTAACGCCTAAACCCCTGCCCGAGCGCAACTGGCGCGAAGCACGGGCGGGCGACATCGTCTGGGCGCGCGAACACCTCTTTCCGTGGGTGGTGCGCCGCCTGACGCAGCGGAATGCCGACGACGGCCGTCACCCCAAGCGACCGGACCCGGGCCCTGTCTTTGGCGCCGGGATGCCTCCCGGAACGTTCGTTGGCAACGATCCCCGGAACATCGCGGACACCTAGCCTGCAGGCTGGGCTTCCGCTTGCGCGCGGATGCTCCAAGCCGACCAGTCCAGGGGGTGAACCGAAGGGCGTCCCAAGAGGTAGCCCTGGGCTGCGGTGATCTTGAGCGCGGTGACTTCCTGGAGTTCTTCCGCGGTTTCGACGCCGACTGCAATGACTTCGGCACCGATCTCCCTGGCAAGCTCAACGATGGCCCGGGCCCGGATCCGTTGCCCCTCGCTGCCTTCGATGCCCTCAATCAGGTGCCGGTCCAGTTTGATGATGTCGGGGCGCAGTTGTTCCACCCGCTCCAAGGAGACCAAAGCTGCGCCGGATGCGCTGATGGCTACCCGCAGGCCGAGTGTGCGCAGCGGCCCCAGTCCGTCGTTGCCGGTTTGGGCCTCAACATCCGCCAGGCTGCCGGTCAGTTCAACAATGATCCGGTCCGGGGCGAGGGACGCGGCGGCCAGCAGGTTCCGCACCCTCGGGTCACTGGAAGTTGCCGGAGTGAGGTTCAGTGCAACAGACATGTTGTCCGGGACGTCGTGCGCCGCCGTCAGCGCGCAGTGCAGCGCAGCAATCTCCAACTCGGTCCCCAGCCCAGCGGCAGCAGCCTCGTTGAACCAGACGTCGGCGCCGGCACCATCTTCTCCGACGAACCTTGTCAATGCTTCCACGCCAACCACATCGCCGGTTGGGAGTGCATGGACAGGTTGGAAGGCCGTCAGGAGGAGCTTGTCCGCGAGGATCGCCTGGATGCCTTCGCGCACCTCGTGGCTGACGGGGACTGAAACGGTCCGGGCGGCGCCAACGGACTCAAGGTGGACGCTGGAGGATTCAAGTTGAACGGGGACGGCGGCTGCCGATGAAGGCTCCTTGCGCGTTTCCAGCAGGTGCTCCAGCAGGGCCCCCGCAGGATCGTCCGGATTTGCCTCCACCAACTCGCGGAGCTTGATTCTGGCGCCTTCGCTGCGCGGTTCAGAATCGGCAAGGATGGACTCGATAATGTCCTTCACCTGCTCGCGCATGGTCGCTGCGGCAGACGCGGTCGTTTCAGCAGATACGGTCGCTTCAGCGGGCGGTGACGCGTCAACGCCGTTCGGGCGTGCGGAGTCCGCACCGCCGTCCGGTGAGAGAGAGCCCTCTTCTTGAGCCATCGGCTATTCCTTTATGTGTATCCCCCGCTGGCTGAGCCAGACAACTACCCGACCGACCCATCTGTGGGCCCTGTCACGAATAATACAGAAGAACCCTCCGACGTTGTGGCGGTGCGCTTTTCCAGACGCGCAAAACCGTGTCGCAGCGCCACAAGCCCTGAGATGCTTAGGGGGTGACGTCCATCTCAAAGGAAGCATCCCGCACCGCGCTCACCTGGAAACTGTTGCCCGCAGCGTTGCTTTCCTTATCCGGTGTACCGCTCTTCGCCTTTGGCAACGAGCTTCTCGGGTACGGCCTGCTGCTCGCGGGTGTCGTCACGGCCGCTTTCATCGACTACCGGTTGATGCGTCACCTCGCGTTGATAGCTGCGGGCATGTTCATCTTCAGCCAGGTCCCCCTCAACGCGGACCTCAGCACCGAACACATGGCCCTCATGGGTGGTGCGCTGGCGCTGGCTGTCGTGGTGCCCTGGCTGGTGTCCCGCTTCGTGTATCGCGAAGACATCATCAAGTTCCCCGTCAACACCGGCCGTAAGTGGCCGTTGGCCGCAAAGTTGTACCTGGTTGGCGTAGTGGCACTGGGCTACTTCATTCTTCCCGTCTACCTGATCAGCACCGGCGTGTACCAAAACTGGCCCGATGCTTCCGATCCCGACGTCTTCTGGCGGCTCTTCGTTGGCGTCAATGCCGTGGGGATCTGGGACGAGTTATTCTTCATCTGCACCACGTTCACCCTGCTCCGCCAGCACTTCCCGGATTGGCTGGCCAACCTCCTGCAGGCTGTGGTGTTCTCCTCATTCCTGTGGGAGATCGGCTACCAATCCTGGGGTCCCTTGCTGACGTTCCCCTTCGCACTGCTGCAGGGCTACACGTTCAAGCTGACCAAGTCGTTCACCTACGTGGTGTCGGTGCACCTGCTTTTTGACTTCGTGTTGTTCCTGGCGCTGGTGCACGCCCACAACCGGGAGTGGCTGCCGATCTTCCTGTACTAGCCCTCGCTGCAGTAGCTGGCTATGTCCCCGCCCATGCCTCTTCGGCCACCTCGATTTCCTGTGCCATGTCATCCAGGAATCGCTTCACAGTTCTTCGTTCCTTGGGCGTCAGTCGGGCCGCAGCCAGAAAACGCTTGGCCTGCTGCCGCCCGACTGTCCGCATAGCAGCGTCGTGCGTTGCGGGCGTGATGGCGATGGCAAGCGCGCGGCGGTCGGAGGGGTGGGCGTGTCGCGTGACGTGGCCCGCGCGTTCCAGCCGATCAAGCAGCTTGGTGGTGGACGCCGTCGAAATGTGAAGCTGGGCGGCTATTGCGCCAGGGGTGGCAATCACGCCATGGTTGGCGCAGATGATCAGGTAATGCAGTGCGCGCATGTCTGATTGGTTGAGTTTCATGTACCGCAGTGAGGCGTCGGAGAGTCGCTGTTCGGCCTCTCGCAGTCTTCCCAGTGCAGCCATGAGGTCACTGATCTGCTCAACATCAGATTCGGACAGACCTGAGCGATCCACCAGTTCGTGGTTCGGATCATTGGCGTCCAAATGGTAAATCCCGAAGGAAACCGGGGTCCCGGTTTCTTCAGGAATCTGTTCTGGACTGGACATGTTGAGTATGTTACACCTAACTTCCTACATGGTAGCCTTTCTTCTAGCTTGTCTAGCAATATCCGGATTTAGATGAGAGCACAGGCTTTGGAGGAAGGCGCAAGATGAACGCGACAGAGATGGTGGTCCTCCTTGATGACGCCGGAGCTCCCATCGGGGAGTCCCCGAAGAGCAGTGTGCACACACTGGAAACACCACTCCATCTGGCCTTTTCCTGCTACCTGCTCAACGAAGCCGGCGAAATTCTCCTGACCCGCCGTTCACCTGAGAAGAAGACCTGGCCGGGAGTCTGGACCAACAGCTTCTGCGGACACCCTGGACCGGGCGAAGACTTCGAAGACGCCGTGCTGCGGCGTGCGCAGTTCGAACTCGGAGTGGACGCCAACCGGATCGAACTCGTCCTCCCCGATTTCCGCTACCGGGCGGTGGACCCCACGGGCATCGTGGAGAACGAAGTGTGCCCCGTCTTTGTGGCCCGGATCAGCGGCGCACTGCACCCGAATCCCGCCGAGGTCGCTGACTGGGCCTGGATATCGCCCTCGCTGCTCGCTGACGCTTTGGAGCACACGCCGTCCGCTTTCAGCCCCTGGCTCGGGCTGCAGTTCCCGCAGCTCCTCAAAGCGCGCGCGTTGCCCCTCCAAGCTGGGGCCGACGCATGACCGTCACCTCCGGCGCCATTCGAAGCCGTACCGATCTCTGCGCCGCCATCGAAAACGAACTGGGCGGACTTATCGGCAAGAGGGCCAGCGCGGCAGCGGCCTATGGCCCCAACTTCGCACGGCTATGGGCGCTGGCAGGCCGGAATGTGCTCGGCGGCAAGTTCGTCCGGCCCTTGCTGCTCATGGAAATGTTCGACGCCCTGGAACAGGCCGGCTCCAAACAGCGCGAAACCGCCATCAACATCGCCGCCGCCGTCGAACTCCTCCACTATGCCTTCCTCCTCCACGATGACGTGATCGACGGCGACCTCGTCCGCCGCGGGCACCCGAACCTGATTGGTTCCCTCCTCGCGGAGGCCGGCGAACTCCCGGACAACACCCATGGCGCACGCAGCGGAAGCGGACTGCACTGGGCACAAACCGGCGGGATCCTGATGGGTGACATGCTGCTCGCCGCCACGCACCAAGCCTTTGCGCGTGCCGATCTACCCCGGGAACCGCGTCTGCGCCTGCTGGACCTCCTGGAACACACCATCAACGAGACCGTTGCCGGTGAGCAACTGGATGTCGGCCTGGGCGACGGCATCATTGCCCCGGACCTCGAGACCATCCTGGTCATGTGCGGCTACAAGACCGCCACCTATACTTTCGAACTCCCGCTGCGGGCGGCCGCAACCCTGGCCGGCGCCGACTTCGCCGTCGAGACTGCCCTGGCAACTGCAGGCCGGCATCTGGGGCTCGCGTTCCAACTCCAGGACGACCTCCTGTCCACGTTCGGAGATCCCCGCCGCCACGGCAAAGATCCTTTTTCGGACCTCCGGGAAGGCAAGGAAACCGCCATCATCGCCCATGCCCGCACCACCAGCACGTGGCCGGACATCGAGCCCTACTTCGGCAGGCCCGGGCTCAATGGCAACGAAGGCGAGCATGTTCGCCGGCACCTCAGCGACTGCGGGGCGGAAGCCTTTGTCCAGGGCCTCATCGAAGACCAGGTACGGGCCTTCAACACACTGCTGACAAGCACAATTCCGCCGCGCGCACGCAATGTACTGCTTGACCTTGCGGGGCAGCTGGAAGGACGGCAATCATGAGCGTCGCCACCGAAACCTCGTTCATCCATTTCACCCGGACAGCCGAGCGCGCGGCCAACCAGGTCATCGCCGCCTACTCCACGTCCTTCGGCCTGGCATGCAGGCTGCTGGGACCAAGGCACCGCCAACACGTCCGCAATATTTATGCGCTGGTGCGGGTGGCGGACGAACTCGTCGATGGCGTCACTGCCGAAGCCGGCCTCAGCTACCAGGAACAGTGCGACGCCTTGGCCCACTTCATTGATGAGACCCACCGCGCCGTCAAACTCGGCTACAGCAGCGACCTCATCGTCCATGCATTTGCCCAGACGGCCCGGACTGCGGGCATCGATGACACGCTCATCGATCCGTTCTTTGACTCCATGCGCATGGACCTCGGCGAGCGCACTGACTCTCTCAAGGGCACCGGCTCACGCGCGTCTTCGCAACAACCGGCACCCCTCCGCTTCGATGCCGATGCCCACGACGGCTATGTCCACGGCTCCGCCGAGGTGGTGGGGCTGATGTGCCTGCGCGTCTTCATGCGGGATGAGAACATCGACGACGGCGACGCAGCGGCTTTGCAGCATGGCGCCAGCAGGTTGGGCGCTGCTTTCCAAAACATCAACTTCCTGCGGGACCTCGCCGACGACACCACCCGCTTGGGCCGCAGCTACCTCGGCACCTCGGACCACCTTGAGGACCGCGATCGCATGGAATGGGTCAGCACCATCCGGTCCCAATTGGCCGATGCCAACGCCGTCATTCCGCTGTTGCCGCGCGACGCCCGGGCGGCAGTCCGCAGCGCCCTGGCCCTGTTCTCCGCACTGACGGACCGGATTGAACAGACAACCGTGGACGAGCTGTACCGCCACCGGGTGCGGGTTCCGGACGCCGTGAAGGCCGGCCTCGCCGCCCGCGCGGTCGCCTCTACCTGGATGGAGTTGCACCGATGACCCGGACAGTGGTGATCGGCGGTGGCATCGCGGGGCTTGCCACGGCCGCACTCCTCGCCCATGAAGGACACGAGGTCCAGCTCCTCGAGCAGCGCGACCGGGTTGGCGGGCGCGCGGGCAGCCTTGAACGGAACGGCTTCCGGTGGGACACCGGCCCTTCCTGGTACCTGATGCCGGGAGTCTTCGACCACTTCTTCCGGTTGCTCGGCACCAGCGCTGCCGAACAGTTGGACCTTCACACCCTCAGTCCCGCGTACCGCGTCTTCAGCGAACCAAACCACGACGGCGTGCGGCCGGACCCCCTGACGGTCCCCTTGGGCAGCGATCAGGTCTTGGAGACTTTCGAGGGAGTTGAGCCTGGCAGCGCGAAGGAGCTCACCTCCTACCTCGCCTCCGCCAGGCACACGACGGAGATGGCGGAACGCTTTTTCCTCTATAACCCGTTCACCAAATTGCAGGCACTGCTCCATCCAGAGGTGGTGCGGAGTTTGCCCAAGCTCGCGCAACTGCTCCTGACGCCCCTCGATAAGTACGTGTCCCAGCGGTTCCAGCACCCTGTTCTGCGTCAGGTCCTCGGATACCCGGCGGTTTTCCTTGGCACCAACCCCGCAGCTGCTCCCGCCATGTACCACTTGATGAGTGCCTTGGACCTGGGCGACGGCGTGCAGTATCCGATGGGCGGGTTCCACGAGCTCGTGGGCCGGCTTGAGGCGCTGGCAGTGGACGCCGGCGTCAGGATCCACACCGGAGCGGAAGCCCAAAAGATCACCACGCGCGAGGCCTCCCGGACCAAGAAGCTGGGCCGCTTCGATGGCGTCAGGCTCCCTGCTCCTCTTTCCGGGAAGGACTGCCGCGAGGTCACCGGGGTAAAGTGGCGCGACCACGCCGGTGCGGAGCATTACAGCGTTGCGGACCTCGTGGTCTCCGGCGCCGACCTGCACCACACCGAAACCCAACTGCTGGGTGTCAGGGACCGGAGCTACAACAGCAAGTACTGGCAGAGCCGCACCAGCGGTCCCGGCGCAGTCCTGGTCATGCTTGGCGTGAAGGGTTCGCTGCCGGAACTTCCCCACCACTCACTGTTCTTCACGCGGGACTGGGAGGCGAACTTCGCCGCGATCTTCGGGGAGGAGACCAGCATCCCCGAACCCGCCTCCATCTACGTCTGCAAACCCAGCGCCACCGACTCCGGCGTCGCCCCGCAGGGCCACGAAAACCTCTTCGTCCTGGTTCCCGTCCCGGCCGATCCGCAGCTTGGCGCCGGTGGTCCCGACGGTAGCGGCGATGCCCTCATCGAGCGGACCGCCGACGCCGCCATCGACCAGATCGCCCGTTGGGCCAACATCCCGGACCTCCGCGAGAGGATCGTTGTCCGGCACACCACGGGCCCCGCTGACTTCGTCCACGAGTACAACTCATGGCGCGGCGGCATGCTGGGACCGGCACACACGCTAAGGCAGAGCGCAATGTTCAGGGCCCAGAACGCCTCCAAGCGTGTGCGTGGCCTCTACTACGCCGGCGCCACCACTGCCCCCGGCGTGGGGGTACCGATGTGCCTCATCAGTGCAGAGCTGGTACTGAAGCGGATCCGCGGCGACCACAGTCCCGGCCCCACCACGGTGAGGCCCGTAGCCAGCAGGATTGGCTGATGGGTGTCCTCTATTTGCTCTCGCTGCTGCTCGGGATCGGCTGCATGCTCCTGCTGGACCACCGCTTCCGCCTGTTTTTCTGGCGCGATGCCAAAGCAGCGGCGATCGTCACCGCCGTCGGGGTCTTGTTCCTTCTCTTCTGGGACCTGGCCGGAATCGGCTTGGGGATCTTCCTGCGCGGTGAAGGTACCATCGCGACAGGTCTGTTGATCGCCCCCGAGCTGCCCATCGAGGAGCCAGTCTTCCTGCTTTTCCTGGTGCTGTGCACGATGGTTTTGTACACAGGCTCCCGGCGGCTGCTTGACCGGATCCCGTCCACCCGCAGCGGGAAGCAGCGGGAGCGGGAGAACGTATGACGTACTTGTGGCTCGCGCTCGGCTTCATCGCGGCGGCAGTGGTGGCCGGCGTGGTTTTTGCCCGCCACGGCGCGTTTCCCGGCGAGGCAGGCAGGCATTGGAAAGCGGTAGGCCTCGCGTTCGCGGCCTTGGTTGTCCTGACCGCTGTGTTCGACTCCGTCATGATCGGCATGGAGCTCTTCCACTACGACGCATCGCACATCCTTGGCGTCAAGGTAGGACTCGCGCCGATCGAGGATTTCGCCTATCCGCTGGCCGGCGTCGTGGCACTTCCAGGACTGTGGATGTGGTTGACGCGCAAGCACAAGCAACCCAGCGAGGGCGGCGCGGAACCGGGGCTCAAGGGCCTTGTCCCCCAAGCATTGCTCGCATCCCGCCCGGTCAGCTGGATCAACACTGCCTACCCATTCGCCGCGGCCATGCTCCTGACCACCCGCGAGATCGATTGGGTGCTGGTTGTCGGCACGTTCTATTTCCTGATCCCCTACAACCTGGCCATGTACGGGATCAACGATGTCTTCGATTACGAGTCGGACCTGAAGAATCCGCGCAAGGGTGGGATCGAGGGTGCGCTGCTCCAGCCCCGGTTGCACCGGCCCATGCTGTGGCTCGCGGCGATCACCAATGTGCCGTTCCTGCTGGTGCTCGCTGTTGCCGGAGGACCAGCCGCCTGGCTGAGCCTGGCCGTCAGCGCTTTCGCCGTTGTGGCCTACTCCGTGGCCGGCCTGCGCTTCAAGGAACGCCCGGTCCTGGACTCGCTGACGTCCAGCACGCACTTCGTGAGTCCCGCCGTCGTCGGCCTTGCCTTGGCCGACGCCAATGTGACACCGGGCTTGATCGTCGTGCTGGCGGCGTTCTTCCTGTGGGGCATGGCCGCGCACGCCTTCGGCGCCGTCCAGGACATCGAGCCCGACCGGCAGGCCGGCATCGGCTCCATAGCGACAGTCATCGGTGCCCGACGAACGGTGAGGCTCGCCGTCGTGCTCTGGTTTGTTGCCGGTCTGGCAATGTTGGCCACGCCGTGGCCCGGCCCCCTGGCGGCGATCATCGCCGTCCCGTACATCGTTAACTGCGCGCCTTACTGGAACGTTACGGATACGACGGCGGCACGCACCAATGTGGCCTGGCGGCGGTTCATCTGGCTCAACTACGGTTCAGGGTTTTTGGTGACCCTGATACTGATCCTGCAGTGGAGCCTCACATCATGAACGGGGCTGGTCCCCGGGCTCTTCGTCAAGGGTGTCCAGGGCCTCGCGCATGTGCTGGAGGAAATTCACCACGATCTGGGATTCGTCCGGGCTCAACGCGCACGCCGCATCCAGCATCCGGCGGTGCATTCCGCCCAGGGTGTGCCGCACTTCCTGGTCTGAACCGGGAGTGGCCTTCAGGATCAAGGCCCGCCGGTCAGTGGGGTGGGGTTCGCGGCGAATATGGCCGGATTCCACCAAACGGTCGATCAGGGTGGTCATGGACGCCGACGTTATCCCCAGCTTGTCGCCCAAGTCCTTCGGCTTCATCACCTTGCCGGCAGCCTCTGCCTCGAACAAATAACGCAGGGCCAGCAGGTCCTTCTCACCCATTCCCATGGACGTACGCGTCCTCCGGCGCATCGCCTGCTCGGAGGCGCGGTAATCGCGCAGGGCGTTCAGTACGTCAATGGCAATGGCCTTCTGACCTGGGTCTTTGCCGTACCAGTAGCCCTTTGAGTGGCCTTCCGAGTCCATCCGATGTTCCTTCGATAAGCGTAAAGCTTGATTCACTAGCATTTTGATACTAGGTCACGGACCCCATGAATGCATGACACCGTCCATCCCACACCCACGCAGCACCAGGAAAGAGGCACTGCACATGGCAACAGCAAGCTCCGACCTCGCCCGGCAAATCACGGTCACCGTGAGCTTGGCGGTCTGCATCATCGGCTCGATGATCGGCGTGGGGGTGTTCGGCGGCACCCCGATTGCGCAGGCAGCGGGCGGGGCTTTGTCCGCCGACTCCACTCTGCTGGCTCCGGCCACCCCCGCGTTCTCCATCTGGTCCGTGGTGTACACCGGCCTTGTTGCCTACACGGTGTGGCAGTGGCTGCCGTCCCAGCGGGCCAATCCGCGGCAGCGCTCCCTCGGCTGGATCGTGGCCGTGTCCATGGTCCTGAACGCCGCGTGGATCCTGTCCGTGCAGGCTGGGTGGCTCTTCGTCAGTGTTCTGGTGATCCTGGCGCTGCTGGTGTCCCTCGTCCTGGCGTTCCTTCGCTACAGCCAGAGCCGCGCTGCTTCGTGGGTTGAGGCAGTTGTGGTGGACGGGACTTTGGGGCTCTACCTGGGCTGGACCAGCGTGGCCGTGTGCGCCAACATCGCAGCAGCTTTGAAAGCGTTTGGTTTTCTGGGCTTCGGACTGCGTCCTGAGATCTGGTCCGTCGCTGTGCTCGTGGTGGTGGCGGTCGTCGGTGTCGCCTTGGCTATCAAAGGACACGGGCGCCTCGCCCTGGCAGCCGCCATCGCGTGGGGGCTCGTGTGGATCACGGTCGGCCGCAGCGCCGATTCACCCGAATCATTCCCGACGGCGATCGCGGCGGCTGTTGCTGCTGCGCTGGTTCTCGGGGCGGCCATCACGGTGCGGGCCCGGACTGTGTTGGCAGGCCGCTAGATCCAACCACGTTTCCCCGACAGCTCCGGCATGGCATCAGTAGCTCGTTGGACGTAGACGTCATCGCTTTTCCACATAGGGAGCTTTCGACCTTATGGCGCCCAATGCCTGCTGGAAGAGTTGAGGCATGGAGCAGATTCGGGGCATGCAGACACCGCCAGACGCGGCGCTTGTTCCTGTCTCGAGGCATTGGACCGACGAGACCACGCCTCGGGTTTCTGATCTCATCACGCTCCTGGGCGCCATCCCCCTCGGCACCGCGAGCCGGGAGCTTATCGACCAGATCCGCGGGTTGGAAGACCTGAAGTCCGCCATCGTGGGGTTGCAGGCCCGGGCCGCGGTGGCCTTTGACTTCGCCCAACGGCAGGAGCAGGCCGCGGTGGGTGTGCCCGCGTCCGAACGGGGCCACGGTGTTGGGGCGCAGATCGCGTTGGTCCGGCGGGAATCCCCGAACCGGGGCTCGCGACTCCTGGGCATGGCGAAGGCGCTGGTGACGGAGATGCCGCACACCATGGCGGCGCTGGAATCGGGCCAGTTGAATGAATGGCGGGCCACGCTGCTGGTCAAGGAAACAGCATGCCTGTCGGCGGAGGACCGCTGCGCCGTGGATGAGGAACTCTCCGCAGATACCGGCACGTTCGAGGGGAAGGGCGACCGGGCGGTCATCGCCGCGGCGAAGGCTGCCGCCTACCGGCGTGATCCGCGTTCCGTTGTCCAACGCGCCGCCCACGCTGCCACCGAACGGACCGTGACCCTGCGGCCTGCGCCGGACGCCATGACCTACCTGACCGCCCTCCTTCCGGTCGCGAAGGGTGTGGCGGCGTACGCCGCTCTGACCCGGGTTGCTGACTCTGCCCGTTCGGCCGGGGACCCCCGGATCCGGGGCCAGGTCATGGCAGACACCCTCGTCGAGCGCATCACCGGCAGGCACGGCGGGATCAGCGGAATCGACCTGCAGCTCGTCATGACCGATCGAACCCTCTTTCAGGGCGACAGCGAACCTGCCCGGCTCGAAGGCTACGGAATCGTCCCCGCTGAATGGGCCAGGAAGCTACTTCGCGCCGGAAGCGGGGCCCTGTCCGAGCAAGACCCCGCACCAAGGCAGGAGCCGGCGCCAACGCGGGACGACGAGCTAACCGTGTGGCTCCGCCGGCTCTACACCGCGCCGGCCACAGGCGAACTCCTGAGCATGGACTCCAAAGCGAGGCTCTTCCCGCCACGACTCAGGCGCTTCATCGAAACCCGTGATGACACCTGCCGCACCCCCTATTGCGACGCGCCCATCCGTCACATCGATCACGTGGTCCCCTGGCACGCCGGCGGCACCACCACCCTGGCCAACGGGGCCGGACTCTGCGAAGCCTGCAACCACACCAAAGAAAACCCCGGCTGGACGGCGAAAACCCTCCCCGAAGGTGTCCACACTCTCGAAATCCGCACACCCACCGGTCACAGTTATCAATCGAAGGCCCAGCCTCTGCCCGGGCATAACTACGCGCACGTGGCGGCGGCTCCACCGGCAACCAGCGTTCCCACGCTTGAACAGCAACAACAGTCACACCAACGGCAGTCCCAGCACAACCGACGCAGTCACATCAAGCGCGCGAAGGCAGGCAAGTTTCACCGGAGAAAGAAGCGGGTCCCAGCCTAGAAACCGGCCGGGCAGCAGCAACGCCGCGCAGCCCCAGCGCAGCCGCGCCCTATGCCGGGCAGGCGTCCTTCAATGCCTGAACGGACTCAGCTGGCACTTGGTCGCCGGCCTCCGCGATCTGGTTCAACGGCGTCGTGATGTCCGAGGGAACTCCAGCAGCATTGGCTGCCGACACCAAACCGGACAGCAGCTGCTTGTCCTGAACGCTGACCAAGCCGTCCTGGACCACTGCGCAAATCTGCTTGGTTACTTCATCGGCAGCGGCAGTGGCTACCTTTGAGGCGGCCTCGCTGGCGGCATTTCCGGCAGCTTCCTCTACTGCTCCGCAGCCGACAAGCAGCAGCAAAAGAGGGACGGCGGACAGGGCTGCAAGGCGACGGGTCATGAGTCCAGCCTAGCAATCCGGCAGCATGGCCCATGTTTGCCTAGTCCGTGGTTGCTTGGATTGATACGCTCGCGGAATGCGGATCCGGCCGATCGATCTTGTGGATGTACTCGTCTACTTGGTCGTGTTGGGCGTGTTTATCCAGCTGTTCCCCGCCGTCATTTCAGAGTCCTTCCTGCTGGCCCTTCTCACGGCGATCCTGCTGAAAGCAGTGCTCGAGATCGTGATGTTCGCCAAGAAGAAGATCGTCGGACGCATCAGGGATGGAAAGACCGTGGCAGCCCGGATTGTCAGCGTTGTCGCACTGCTGTTTGTCATGCCGGGAAGCAAGTTCGTGGTGCTGGAGTTGGTCGATTTCGTGTTCGGCGACGCCGTACAACTCGGCGGGTTCTTCGCAGTGACAGCCCTCATCATCGTGCTGATGCTGGCGCGTGGTGGGATGCGACGCCTATTCGCCAGGTCAGGGCAGTGATTGGCTAGGGGCGTTCTATGAGCCGGTACACCGATACGTGGCTGCGGGACTCAGCGGTGAATTCGCTGCGGTCCCAGTCGGCCCACCTGGATTCCAGTTCAAAACCTGCTATCCGTGCCATGAGGTCGAGCTCGCTCGGCCAGATATAGCGGTGTGGCGTCCGGCCAATCAGGGCCTCACGCCCATCGGATAGCTCAGAGCCGAACCGCACATGGTGCGAGACAACGTGCTGGCGGAGCACATCGTAAGTGTCCACCAACAAGTAGCCGGGCTCGCTCACTTCCACCGTTCCCCCATGTCCCGGGGGCAGTGAACGCAGTTGTGGGACCCAGAGTTCAATGACAAACCGACCGCCGGGGGCGAGATGGCCGGAAGCGTTCTCGAAGCACCGGACTTGCTGGTCCTGTGTCAGAAGATTCGCGATGGTGTTGAACACCAGGAAGGCCAGGGTGAAATTCCCGCCTATTGAAGCCTCGGACATGTCGCCCTGAACCACGGGAATCTGGTCTTCGCCCACCTTTTCGCGCAAGCGCGCGATCATGGCGTGGGACAGCTCAATGCCGCTGACCGGCACGCCGGCTTCCAGGAGCGGGATGGCCACGCGCCCGGTTCCGATCGCAAACTCGACGGCGGGACCTCCCGACGCGAGTTCCGACAACACCTCCACGGTGGGGCCAAGTACGTCAGGGGAGAACATCCCCTGACCGGGAGTGTCGTACTGCTGCGCGGCATCGTCGTCCCAGAGTTGTTGCTGGTTGATCATCCTGCCACTATTGCAGCCGACCGCCGGCGAGTTGAAGAGGCATGGCCCCACCTATGCTTGAGGGATGGGAGAAGAGACTGTGGACCACAAGGCCCTGGCCGTCTGCATGATTGATATCTCGTCCGACATTCGCCGCAAGTCACTGAACGAGACCGGCCTCCGCCCCATCTCGAATGGTCTGCTGGAAATCCTTCGCGTTGTTGAAAGCCATCCTGGTGTCACCGTTGCCGAGGTGGCGGCCAGACTTGGGCGGCAGTTGAGCAACATCAGTTCCCAGTTGCGCGAGCTCGTAGCTTCCGGCTTGGTCACGCGGGTCAAGGATGCCTCAGACAAGCGCTACGTTTCCCTCCACCCCACGGACGAATCCAGACGGATCAAGGCGCTCCTGGAGAATGGGTGGGCCGACGCCATCATCGCGGCGAGCGCCCGCCTGCTTCCCGAAGAGCGCGAGCAGATCGCGGCCAGCCTTCCGGCGCTGCAGCGGTTGGCTTCGTTCCTTTCAGAACCTGAGATGGACCCGGCACACCCCAAGCTTCCGCACCCCAGGAACACGTAAGGCACGTCACCCTGATCCGGGCTTACACCCGCCACCATAAGTACTTATACTTTTATAAGTATTACTACTTTCAAGAATGGGTGACGCGCGTGGCATCGCAACTACTGGAGACATCGGGCGGACAAGCCCAAGCAAACACACCAGCCCCACCGGGCGGTAAAGGCAACATCGGCTGGCGGGCCCTACCCTTCCTGGCCCTCGCCCAGTTCATGGTGGTCCTGGATGGCACCATCGTGAACCTGGCACTCCCCCGCCTCCAGCTGGAAATGGGCATCAGCGATTCCACCCGCTCCTGGGTGGTCACTGCGTACGCCCTCGTCTTCGGCGCCTTCCTCCTCTTGGGCGGACGGATCTCCGATTTCTGGGGACGGAAGCGGACCTTCATTACGGCCTCGGCAGGCTTCGCGGTGGCATCACTCATCGGCGGATTGGCCCAGCAGCCCTGGGAACTCATCGGGGCCCGCGCACTTCAGGGCATCTTCGCTGCCCTCCTCGCGCCGGCGGCCCTGGCACTCCTGACGGTAGCCTTCCCCGGTGGCAAGGACCGCGGCACAGCCTTCGCCATCTTCGGCTCCATCAGCGGCGTCGGCGCAGCGGTCGGAGTTCTGCTGGGCGGCTTCCTCACCGAATTTGTCTCGTGGCGGTGGTGCTTCTTCGTCAACGTACCTATCGCGGTCATCGCGCTGATCGGCGTGTGGACCTTGGTGGGCGAAAGCAAAGCGGGAGGCTCCACCAAATACGACTGGCCCGGCGTCGTCCTTGCCGCCTTAGGCCTGGGCTCATTGGTCTACGGCTTCGCCAACGCCGAACACGGCTGGGGTGCGGTGGAATCGTGGGGCTTCATTGCGGCAGGTGCGCTGTTGCTGGTACTTTTCGTCGCCGTCGAACGCAAGGTCAAGAACCCGCTGCTTCCGTTGCGCGTCGCCACCGAGCGTAACCGCGCCGCTGCATTCCTGGCGTCCTTCCTTGCCGGGGCAGTGCTGATCGGCGGCATCCTGTTCATCAACTTCTACCTCCAGATCGTTCTGGGCTTCGCCCCATTCGCGGCCGGAATCGCATCCCTGCCCATGACGGTGGTGCTGATCATCACGGCGGGCGTTGCGGCGAAGAACCTGCCCCGACTGGGCGCCAAGGTCCCCAGCGCAGTGGGTCCGGTCTTCATGGCCGCGGCCATGCTGTGGCTCACTCAGGTCACGCCGGATGGGACGTACGCGGTGAACATGCTGCCTGCGTTGATCCTCATGGGCATCGGATTGGGCCTGGTCTTCGTCCCCATGCAGAACCTGGCCCTCTTCGGTGTGGACAAGGACGACGCCGGGGTGGCCAGCGCCCTGGTCAACGCTTCGCAGCAGATCGGCGGATCGCTGGGCATCGCACTCTTCAGCGCCATAGCGGCTGCTACCACCGCGGCAGCGACCACTACGGCAGCTGGCGGCATGCCCCTTGCGGCGCTGACCTCGGGCTATTCAATGGTGTTCCTTTGGGCGGCCGGAGTGGCGGTTTTGATAACCCCACTCGCACTCCTCCTGATCAGGATCGACCGCAGGAGCTTCAGCGGAACAAGCGATACCCCGCACGTTCACCTGGGCTGAACAATCGGCGTGGGGGGGGGGGGCGGGCGGCGCGGGCGGCCCCGCGCCCCGCGGGGGGGGGGCGCGGCGCCCGCATCTTTAGTACGGCTCGGCGGATATCTCGCGTTAATATTGACATGACATAAGTCACATTCTGTAAGCTAATTTCAAAGTCAGGCATACGGCTTCCTTCGCCCTACCCGGGGAGGTCCCCATGGCCCCGAATTCACTCAAGGCCGAGAATCTCATGGCCCATGGCGTCGCGCTCTCGGCGGCCACCATCGCCAGGCGACGGGCAGCCGCTCAGCACGGCAACCATGGCGTGGCAAACAAGCCCGATGCCCTCCTCGGAGCGATTGCAGTCCGCCAGCTTTTCCACCGCTGGCCCTTAGTGCCATCCCGTGAACTGGAACGCATCCGCCACGTACTGATCCATTGCGACCAACTCGGTTCACCCGACACGCATCACTTATCCGAACCAGCGCAGGCGCTGCTGGACCTCATCAACTGCGAGTTGGAGCGTCGACATGTGGCGGGAAATCAGGCGTCCGGAACGGCACCGGTCGGAGACGCAGTGGTGGCAGGACAGGCATCAGTCGCCCCGGACAAGGACGCCTCCTGAGGCTGGCTGGCCTTTGGCGTTGGCCCCCATGGAAACCTGAAGCTCCTGGAGTTCAGCCAGGACTGCTGAACAGTGGTGACAGTGATCCGCGTGCTGCCTGATTCTGGCCTGCGCATTTCCGCTCAAGCCGTTGCGGACGTACCTGCCGAAATGCTTCAGATATTGTGCGCAGGACTGGATGGTGGGCTCGCCCACATGCTTCTGCAGGTACCTTTGCAGGAGCCCCTCGCGTGCACGCAGGGCCAACGCGGACACGGCGTTCGGGGTCAGCCCCAGCAACGGGCCGGCTTGTGCCGGCTTGAGACCCTCAACGTCCACATACCAGAGCACATCTTGCCAGCGCCGGGGAAGATCACGGAAGGCCTGCACCAAAATGATGGTCTCGTGGGTCCCCAGGACGTGATCGTCACCGGCAAAGGCCAGGGCATCCATCGCGCTGGAGTCAGTGAGAACCAGCCGGGCGGACGTCTGGTTCTTTCGGTGGGCCATCCTGCGGATGGTGGTCAGGAGGTAGGGCCGGAACGACTCCACAGGACCCTTGCCCTCAATGGTCGCTTGGAAGACGGCGGCAAAAGCTTCACCCACTACGTCTGCGGCGTCACTGGGGTTGTCTGATTCCGCACGGGCCACGAAACTTCCCACCCGCCGGTACCGGATGAACAGTTCCCCGAAGGCTGCAACATCGCCTCCCCGCACCAACGCCAACAGCTGTTGGTCGCTCAGTGGTTCTGCGGAAGGCGGGTCACCGCCGTTTGGGCAGGGCATCGTTTGGACTGCCATAACGGGCCTTTCAAGGGATGGAGAAGCCTGGACGGAGCTGCCGGGATTGAGGTGATGCGGCAGTGTCGTGGGCGCAGTCAAGGAAGGCCCCGCCCAAATACGCTGTGACATGCATCGGACGGGGCCGCGTGAAGGTGTTGGGACGTTCCTGCGGGGTCGCGGTTGTTACGGGATGGCCGCCACGACGTCGATCTCCACCAGGAAGTCACCCAGGAACGAACCAACGGTGGTCCGCGCCGGGTAAGGAGCCACGACGTACTTTTCATAGATGGCGTTGAAGCCCTCGAAGTCGCGCCCCGGGTGGTGCAGGTGCACGGTCGCCTTAACCACGTGGGAGAAGTCCAGACCGTGGGCACCCAGGACCTCACCCAGGTTCTTCATGGCCTGGATGGTTTGTTCCTCGATGGTGATCCCGACGCGTTCGTCCGTCATGGGGTCGTGCGGGGTCTGGCCTGCGGTGAAAAGGAATCCGTTGGCCACGATGGCCTGGGAGTAGGGACCGGCCGGGCTGGGTGCGAGGTCCGTGGTGACTTGGTGACGGGTCATGATGGTGATGCCTTTCGCGGTGCTTGGAGAACTTACAAAACCTTGGAGAGGAACGCCTTGGTGCGTTCGTGCTGCGGATCGCCCAGGACCTGCTCGGGCGGGCCGCTTTCCACGACCACCCCGCCGTCCATGAACACCACCTGATCGGCCACCTGCCGGGCGAAACCGAGTTCGTGCGTGACCACAACCATGGTCATTCCTGCTTCAGCCAGCGACTTCATCACGTCCAGGACTTCGCCCACCAGTTCGGGGTCAAGAGCGGAGGTGGGCTCGTCGAAGAGCATCAGCTTGGGCTTCATGGCCAAGGCCCTGGCGATCGCAATGCGCTGCTGCTGCCCGCCGGAGAGCTCCTGGGGGTAGGAGTGCCCGCGGTTACCCAGGCCCACCCGGTCCAGCAGGGCCTGGGCTTCGACAACAACTTCACGCCGGGGCCGGCCAAGAACGTGCACGGGTGCCTCGATGATGTTCTCCAGCACGGTCATGTGCGGGAAGAGGTTGAAGCGTTGGAACACCATGCCGGCATTGAGCCGTGAGCGGGCCGTTTGGCGTTCCTTCATTTCGTAGAGCTTCCCGTTGCGCTCTGCGTAGCCCACCAGGTGCTCGTCCACGTAGAGCCGGCCGGCGTCAACCTTTTCGAGGTGGTTGATGCAGCGAAGGAACGTGGTCTTGCCGGAACCGGACGGACCGATCAGGCAGGTCACCGATCCCTTTTCAACCCTGAGGTCGATGCCTTTCAGGATTTCGATAACGCCGAAGTTCTTCCGGACTCCCCGGGCTTCCACCATGGCGGTAGTCATCATGCTGTCCTTGTCTTAGGCTTGCGGATCCGTCGGGGTGCTGAGTCGAAGCCACGTCCGTAACGGCGTTCAAGTTTGTTTTGGAAGAAGCTCAGGACAGTGGTCATGAGCAGGTACCAGAGGCTGGCCACAATGAGCAGCGGGATGGTCTGGTAGTTGTTCGCGTAGATGATCTGGGCCGAGTACAGCAGGTCCGAAATCGCCAGGACACTCACCAGGGACGTGCCCTTCAGCATCGAGATGACCTGGTTGCCGGTGGGCGGAAGGACCACCCGCATGGCCTGGGGCAGGATGACCCGGTTCATCAGCTTGCCACCGCTCATTCCCAAGGCACGGGCTGCATCGTACTGGCCCTTATCCACGGAGCCGATGCCGCCGCGGATAATCTCGGCCATGTACGCGGCCTCGTTCAGGGACAATCCCAGGAGCGCAGCCCCCAGCGGTGAGATCAGCACGTTGGCCGAGCCCAGGACCATGGACGGTCCCCCGAACGGAAGACCGAAGGCGATCACCGGGTAAAGGGCTGCAATGTTGTACCAAAAGATCAGCTGGACCAGCAGCGGCGTACCGCGGAAGAACCAGATGTAGGCACGGCTGATGGTGCTCAGGATCGGGTTGTCGGAAAGCCGCATGATGGCCAGCAGCGTACCCAGGGCTATGCCGACGGTCATGGACACCACTGTCAGCACGATTGTCAGTCCGGCGCCGGCAAGGATCTGCGGGGCGAACAGGTAGGACACCACGACGTCCCAGCGGTAACGTTCGTTCACCGCCACATCCCAGGCGGCGCTCAGCGCAACAAGGATGAGGACGATGGCCAGGGCCAAGCGGACCGGGTGCTTCAGGGGCACTACGGGAATCGAATCTCCGGAAGCCGCTGTCGCCGGCTCCTTCGTGTCAGGGACTGGGGGTTGATTGTGCATTGCCGTCACCTCTTTGCTGGTGGAATTCATTACTGTGTATTCCGCTACTGGGCGAAGTTGACGCGGGCGTCGGTGATGGCGCTGGTCTCCAGGCCGTACTTACCGAGGACCTTGATGTAGGACTCGCTCTTGATCACGACGTCCAGGGCGGCGGAAACGGACTTCACCAAGCCGGATTCCTTAGGCATCCCCACCCCTACGGGAGCGAACTCGTACGTACGGGCAACCTCGATCTGCGGGTTCTGGGTAGCTGCGTAATTGAGGATGGGCGAGTCAGCCAATACCGTATCCAGCCGTCCGCTGGTCAGTGCGGAGATTGCCTGCCGGGTGTCCTGGAATTCGCTCTTCTGGATGGCTTCCTTGCCGGCCGCGACGCACGCTTCGTCGTATGAAGGAACGTTGACGGTCAGCTGGTACGAGCCCGTGAGGAGGCCCACTTTCTTTCCACACAGTGCGTTCTCGTCCTTGATGCCTGCCGGGTTGCCCTTGGGAACAGCGATCGCGTTACCGATTTGCATGTAGTCAACGAAGTCCAGGACTTCCATGCGCTTTTCAGTGGGGGTCATGGAGGAGACCGTCATGTCGTAGCGGTCGGCTGCAAGGCCGGGAATGATGGAGTCGAAGTTTGCCACCTGAATGTCCACTTTGACACCCAATGCCTCGCCGATGAGACGGGCCACATCCGGATTGGTTCCGGTCATTTCCTGCGTGCCTTCGCGGTAGAACTGCGTTGGCGGTTCGTTGGTGGGGATGGCTACGCGCAGGACCTTGGAAGCCTTGATGGACTCCGGAAGAAGGTCGACGGCGGCTTGGTTGACTTCCAGCGCGGGGACGCCGGTCCCCGCTGCGGCTGCGTCGCCGGACGGGTTCGACGCCGATGCGTTGCCGGTGGGGCTGCATGCCGTCACTGCCAGCATGAGCGCTGCCGTGACGACGACGGTGGGTAAGCCGAGTTTGGCAGGCAAGTTCTTCATCAGGGGGTCCTCATTTCTTCGAGGCCCGAAGGGGCCCCAGGGATTAGGTTGGGTTGGGTGCGGGTGAACGCTTCGTTGCGGTGCCAGATCAAATCCCGGCCTTCGGTACGCAGTTCCTTGATGGTGGATACTCCGAGGAGCATCATGGTGCGGGTCATTTCGGCCCGGAACATTTTTAGGACGTGGGCCACGCCCGCTTCACTGGCCGCAGCCAGCCCGTAAAGGTAGGGGCGGCCGATGGAGCAGGCATCGGCGCCCAGTGCCAACGCCTTGACCACGTCCGAACCCCGGCGGATTCCGCCGTCGACAATGATCTCCATCCGGCCGGCGGTCCTCTCAACGATGTCCGCGAGGACATCCAGTGGAGCAGCCATGTGGTCCAGCTGCCGTCCGCCGTGGTTACTGACCTGGATGGCGTCGATTCCCATGGCAGCTGCCAGCGCGGCGTCGTTCGCGTTCACAACGCCCTTCAGCACGATGGGACCGTTCCAGCGATCCCGCAGGTCCCTGATATCGTCCCAATCGGTGGGCTCATAGGAACCGGCAAGCAGCGTGCGCCACATGTCCGGCGAGCTGGCCAGTGGGCCCTCAGGCACCTCGGCGTCCAGGTTGGGGAAGGCGATCGCGTCATTGGCCAGGAATCCCAGCGCCCACGCGGGGTGCAACATTCCCTCCACAACCGTCTTCGGCTTGATGGACGGCGGGGCGGTAAATCCGTTGCGGTAATCGCGCTCGCGGTGTCCTATGGCCCGGCAATCGACATTGACCAGCAGAGCTTCGTAGCCGGCGTTGGATACCCGGTCCAGGGCGGCCTGCAGGAGGCCCTTGTCCGAGGTGGGTTCCAGGTTGAACCATCGGCGAAGTCCCGGTGCCGCCGCGCTGACGTCTTCCATGGTGGTGGTGCTCAGGTGGGCCAGGCCGTACGGAATACCTTCGGCGAGCGCTGCACGGGCGACGGCGGACTCGCCCTGCGGGTGGAACAGCCGGGTACCGCCTGTGGGTGAGAGGGTCACCGGCATCGAAACGGGTCCGCCCAGGAGGGTTGAGCTGAGGTCCAGGTTCTCCACGGAGCCCCATTTGGGGAGGAAGGACCAATCGTCGAACGATGCGCTGTTGCGGCGCAGCGACACCTCGTCCTCGCCGCCACCTTCGATGTATTCGAAGATGCTCTTGGGCAGGCGCTTGGCCGCCAGCTTCCGCATGTCCTCCACGCTGTAGCACTTACGCGACAGGCGCTCCGAGACGGATCGGGCCGGTCCCTGCACCGAGGCGAGCGCCTTGATGTCCTTGAGTTTCATGGTGTGTCCTCTGCGTTCCTGCTGGGGTTACCCTCCCAGCTCCTTTCCCAATAGTGACGCAGATCTCCATCTCTCTATATGTGAATTCCTCTACAAGATAAGAATCCCTCTTGTGATAACGTCCATTCATGGACCAAGCAGCGCCGCTTCCCGATCCTCAACAGGCCGAGCGTTCCCAGTCAGGGATGCAGCAATCCGTGGTGCGGTTGTCCGACTGCATCCAACTCATGCAGGCGGACCTGGTGCACGCCAATCCCACACCGGAGAACCTGGGGCACCCCGTTTCTGACGTGCTGATGTACGACCCCCTGGATAACTGGTCCAGTGTTGACGACCGCATCATCCTGGCGGTCGGATGCACCTTCGGGTCCCCGGATTTCGATCAACTCCTCCACAGGGCGGCGAACAGCAACGCGGCTGCAGTGATCGTCAAGGCACATGGCGCAAAGATGGAGCAGCTGCGTTCTGCTGCGGTTGGTTACAGCCTGTCCGTGCTCGTCGCCCCTGATACCGCGGACTGGACGCGGTTGGTGGCACTGGCCAGGGCATCGGTGATGGGTGCGGCAGCGGATTCAGTCTCAGGGGTACGGCTCGGTGACCTCTACGCCTTCGCCAACGCCGCGGCCTCCATCACCAACGGCGCCGCCAGCATAGTAGATCCGCTCGGCCGCATCCTTGGCTATTCCACCTTGCCGGGCCAGCCCATCGATGAGCTCCGGCGCATCACCACGCTCACCCTGCAGGAGACCACCCAACCGGCTTTCGACCAGGACTTCAAGATCGTCTACGCAGCCCCGGGAGCGGTGCTGGTGCCGGCGCCCGACGACGGCATGGCCCGCCTTGCGCTGGCCGTCCGGGCCGGCGGTGAGCTACTGGGTTCCGTCTGGATCATCGACCCTGGTGAGGAGAAACGCGCCACCGCGTTGAACGCACTGGACCGCATGGCGCCCTTGGCCGGGTTGCACATGCTCCACGCGCGCTCGGCCTCGGACTTTGGCGAGCGACGCAATGCCGACCTCATCCGGACCCTCATGGATGACACTCCGCACGCATCGTTTGCTGCTGCCCAACTGGGCCTGGACACAGCCAACGGCCTGGCCGTGGCGGCCTTTTCCATAGTCCGGCCGGAGACCGGAAGCCTTGAATCAGTGCGTGACATCCATCGCCTGCTGCACCTTGTAACCACTGTGTGCAATGTGCAGTTCGGCACCAGCCACAGCGCCTTGATCGGGTCTGTGGTCTACGCACTGCTCCCCTGCAACGGGACCTCGCCGCGAGCACTGCACGGACGGATCATCCAGGAAATTGAGGCGTACTCGCACACCATCAGCTCCTTCCCGGTCATCGCCACCGTGGGAGGCATCGCCGAAAGCATCGAGGGCCTTGCCCGATCCAGGTCCGAGGCCATGCAAACCCTGCACCACCTGCTGAACCTCCAGTCACGGGAGGACAAGGCACGCGGGATAAAAGCGCCGGGCATTGCACTTTTTGAAGACTTTCAAATACCGCTGGACCTGCTGAAAATCGGCGCGTTCATTGAGGACAACGGGCTGGGCGGCTCGGACGGGATCGCCAGGATCCAGGCCCGCGACGCCGAGCAGCAAACAGATTACCTCGAGACCCTCCGGGCCTATCTGGCGTCCAACGGCAACATCTCCGCTATGGCCACCCACCTCCATGTACACAACAACACCGTCCGCTACCGCGTGGCCCGCCTGGCCGAGGACTTCAACCTGGACCTGGCGGACCCGCAGAAACGACTGTGGTTGTGGCTGCGCCTGACCACCATGGACCTCGCGGCCAAGTAGCCGCCAAGTAGCCCCGCGAAGGCGGGACTTAACGGATGATCGGGAGGCCCGCCGTCGGGAAGACGCTGGGGAAGATCGACGGCGGCGGGACCGGTACGGTTTCCAGCGGCACCGTCACGGTGTCCGCGCCGACTGTAACGTGGTGGTCCCGCACGTTCAGGCGCAGCGGCTCGTCGCTGTAGTCCGGTCCGCCTGCGAGTGTGAGCGCGATGGAACCTTGCGAAAGATCCACGGCCAGCAAGCGCCCCTGGACCTTGAGCCGGAAGGACAAACCCTCCCACTCCACGGGCAGACGCGGATCGAAGCGCAGCACCTCGCCCTGGTCCCGCATGCCCGCGAAACCGCACACCAAGGAGCTCCAGATTCCGCCGGTGGAGGCGATGTGGACGCCGTCGATCGTGTTGCCGTGGGAATTGTCGAGGTCGATGAACAGGGCGTCGGTGAAGTGCTTCAAGGCAACGTCGCCATACCCGACCTCGGCCGCCATGATGCCTTGGACGCACGCAGACAGGGTGGAGTCGCCGGTGGTGATGGGATCGTAGAAGTCAAAGGCGCGCTGCTTTTCCTCCGCCGTGAAGTCCTGCCACTGGAGGAACATCGCCAACACGGTGTCGGCCTGCTTGAGGACCTGGTGCCGGTAGATCACCAAGGGGTGGAAGTTCAGCAGCAACGGGTACTTGGACTTGGGAGTGTTCCAGTCCCATGGCTCCAGGGTCATGAAGTCGTTGTCCTGGCTGAACACTTCAAGGTGGGGGTCGTAAGGCAGTGACATGCGCTCGGCAGCCTGGCGCCACACCATCCGCTCGGTGTCGGCGATTCCCTCATCCTCCAGGGCGGCAGCGGCACGCAGGTTGAAACGCGCCATGACGTTTGTGTACAGGTTGTCGTTGACCACGGCCGTGTATTCATCCGGGCCGGTGACGCCGTGGATGTGGAACATGCCGTCCTTGCCGAAGAACCCCAGGGAGGCCCACATGCGTGCTGTTTCAATCAGCAGGTCGGCCCCCAGTTCGCCGCTGAAGGTGTCGTCGCCGCTGGCCCACTGGTACCGGTTGGCCGCGAAAGCGATGGCCGCGGCGATGTGGAACTGGGCAGTCCCGGCAGCGTAGTAGGCACTGGCCTCAAGCCCGTTGATGGTGCGCCACGGGAACAGTGCGCCATCAACGCTGAGCTCCTTGGCCCGCACCCGGGCATCCGGCAGCATGGCATGGCGGGATTCGAGCACCTTCCGGGCACCGCAGGGGTTGGTGTACGTCAGGTACGGCAGGAGGTAGACCTCCTGGTCCCAGAAGTAGTGGCCCTCATAGCCGGACCCGCTGACGCCCTTTGCCGGAATACCGGCCACCCCGGCACGTGCAGTGGCCTGCGCCAGCTGGAAGAGTCCCCAGCGAACGGCCTGCTGCATCTCGGGTTGGCCGCCGATGGAGATGTCGGCCGTGGTCCAGTACTGCTCGTAGTGCGCTTTGCTTTGCGCCAGGACCTCGGCGAAGGAAACGAGGTTGGCTTCCGCATCTGCGGCCAGGCTCTCGCCGCGGTCCTCGGCGTCGCTGGAGCCGGCCACGACGTAACTGACCGACTTCTCGACGCGGAAAGTGTCGCCGTCGTGGATTGCCAGGACATAGCGCACGGACGATTCGTCCTCAGCCACCAACGTCTCGAACGGCTGGCCTTCGGCAGAGATCCAGTGATCCACGGCCATGGCAACACGCTGTCGCGATTCGGAGGTCTCCCACGCCAGGCGGAGGGAACCGTCGGCTCCCTGCAGGTGCAAGGGCAACAGGACGCGGCCGGCGTGCCGGCCGGAGCGGCGCGGATCGTGGACGGAGTGGTCCTCCACAGGCTGGTCCTGGCGGTTGACGACGCCGGAAGTGATGTCCGCGGACACGTCCCGGTCAGCTGTCAGCGACAGTTCCAAGCCCAGGCATCCGCGCGAATCGAACCCGACCGCACGGCGCTCCACCGTGGTGACCGTGGCACCTGAACGGCAGGCCCAGGTAATGCTTTCCTCGTAGACGCCTGTGGAGAAGTCCACGCTGCGGTGGTAGTCCACCACCGTGGACTCCGCCAGGCTCAGGGCCTCACCGTCAATGGACACCGTGAAATTGTTGGCGTCCGGCACGTAGACGATCCGCTGGCCCGTCCGGGCGAAGCCGTAAGCATTCTCGGCGTGCTTGATGTCCCAGATCTCATGGAAACCGTTGACGAACGTACCGGGAAGTTCGCTGTCCCCGGCCGTTGAATGCGAGCCACGGATACCAAGGTGGCCGTTGCCGAGCGCGAACAGCGTTTCCAGCGTTCCCTCGTCACCGGCGACGTGGATGTTTTCCACGAGCTTCCAGGGCTCGCAGGGGAAGCGCAGCCGATCGGAGCTGATGAGTGCCATGGGCTGTTGAAGTCCTTCGAAAAAGTAGGGTCAGAGAAGATCGTTGAGGTCGTCGACCACCAGCGTGGCGCCGGCGTCGAGCAAGGCCTGTCGGCCTGCTCCGCGGTCCACACCGATCACGGCGAAGAAGTTGGCACCGGCGCCGGCCTGCACGCCGGACACTGCGTCCTCCACCACGATGCATTCCTCCACGGGCACGCCCAGCAGGCTTGCTCCATAGACATACGTGGCCGGGTCCGGCTTACCGGGAAGTCCGACGGCGGCGGCCACCTGACCGTCGACGACAACCTCGAAGTGGTGGTCCAGGCCCGCGGCCTTCAGTACTGCGGGCGCGTTGCGGGAGGAGGACACCACAGCCACCTTGAGCCCCAACTCCACCGCCGCGTTGATGAATTTGACCGAGCCCTCGTACGGCTCGACGCCGCGGGAATTTACGATCTCATTGAAAATCGCGTTCTTCCGGTTGCCCAGGCCCTGCACCGTCTCGTTCTCGGGGTCGTCGTGGACCGGACCTTCGGGCAAGGTAATGCCACGGGAGGCCAGGAAATCCCGGACTCCGTCGAAGCGCGGCTTCCCGTCGATGTGATCGAAGTAGTCGCTCTCCTGGTAACCCTGCGGATGGCCCGCACCAGTCAGGTAGCCATCGAACAGCTCCTGCCATGCATGCTCGTGCACCACGGCAGTGGGCGTCAGCACGCCGTCGAGGTCGAACAGCAGCGCAGAGGCGCCCGTCCAGGCAGTACGAAGATCAGTCATGTGCAGTATTCCGTTCAGCGCTTGTGGCGCGTGGTTTTGCGTTCGATGAGCTTGGTATCGAGCAGGTGGTTGGTCGGTTGATGGGGAGTTTCGATATTCAGCAGGCGTTCACACAGGAGGTTTGCTGCGAAGGCGCCTTGGTCTGCGACGGGCTGCGCCACAGTGCTCAGGCCAAGGAACCCGCTCATGGGGTGGTCGTCCATACCGATCACGGACACGTTTTTGGGCACGGACAGGCCGTGTTCTCGCAGCGCAGTCAACACACCGAACGCGGCCTCATCACAGTGGGCAAACACTGCCGTGGGCCTTGCACCGCGGGCGACGAGTTCTGTCATTGCCCGCCGGCCGTCGTCGATGCTTGGCCCGGAACCCACCACAAAGTCCGGGTGGACGGTGAGGTGGTGTTCATCCAGCGCACGCCTGAAACCCCGGAACCGTGGGGTCTCAGTCACAACGGGGTGCTCATTGCTCGAGAGAACGGCCAAGTCCCAATGGCCCAGCCCCAGCAGGTGTTGGGTGGCCTGCCAGGCCGCGTGTTCGTCATCGATACCTACATTGTCCCACGGAACATTTCCCATACCCACGCTGGCCACTGCCAGCCCGGACGCTTGCAACGCTTCCACCTCTGCGGCCGCGAGGTCAATATTGAGCAGGAGAAGCCCGTCCACCCGCTGGGCGAGGTTCTCCAACTCCCCAAAGACCTGCTTCCTCACGCTGGGTTTGTTGCGCAGGCTGATCAGGACTGTGTCATAGCCGCTGTCGCCGAAGACTTCTTCTGCTGCTTCCACTGCTTGGGCGAAGAACCAGGCCGTGGCCGTCGGTGCAACGATGGCCACCGATCCCGTGGTGCCGCCTGCCAGCCGTGACGCGGCAGCCGAGGCTTTGTAGCCAAGTTTGCTGGCGGCCTCCGCCACCTGTCGCTGTGCCTTTTCAGAAACATTGGGGAGCTTCCTGAGTGCCCGCGACACCGTGCAAATGGACAATCCGGAGAGGACGGCTACGTCCTGGATCGTCACCCTGTGAGTCCTAACCATGCAACACGGCCTCAACCCTTTCCATGCTCGCCTGACGCCTGGGGCGTGAGACCCCGACCGGGTCACCAGCCAAAAGTGTAAGCGCTTACAATTTTGTCATTCAATAGAGTGCAGTCGAATGCGATATTGTGACGCGAATCTCACCAAGGGCTTGATTCCGGAGCCCTGATGCCTTCTAATCCGGGCATTCCTTCCACGGTCCGGCAGCGGTCAGGCACCGTTCAGGCACCGTTCAGGACAGGTCAGGCACCGTTCAGGACGTAGTACTTCAGGAATGCACTGACATCCACCAGCTCCGGCGCTTCGATCCTGTGCCCCATGCCCGGATAGCTTCGCGCGGTGAGGGCAACATTGGCCTCCAACCACTCTTCGGTGTGGGCGATCGCGTCCTCGTTGATCACGGGGTCAGCCTTGTCCCGGCCCCAGAAGAACGGCGGCGGGGAATCGAAGGACTCACTCAGGGCGAGGAGGTCGTTGTCCAGGACGAAACCGGACAGGCCGACGGTGGCTTTGAAGGCGTGCGGCCGCAAACGCAGGAGGGTGCTGGCCATGGCCATACCCTGCGAGTAGCCCAGCAGGCTGACACTGCTGTGGTTGTCCTTGACGGAGTTGATCCAGTTGAACACCGAGTTGGTGGACGCGATGACGTCGGCGAAGTCGTTGGTCAGGAAGTAGTCCAGCAGGAACCATCCGTAGTGGTCGCCGATCACTTTGGGACCCCGAAGTGCGGCACACGCGAACTCGCCGGGCAGGTGCGGGAAGAGGTCCACCATGCGCTGTTCGCTGGTTCCATAACCGTGCATCATCACCAGCAGAGGAGTGTCCTTGCGCTGGCTTTCGGGCTTCGACCACACCACTGAATCCATGGTCACGAGCCTAGTAGACTGGCGCCATGACTCCGCAGGAACTGGCCAACCTGGCCCATCTGCGGCGCGCACGCGACTTCATCGATCGCGAGTATGCGCGTCCATTGGATGTGCCCACCATGGCCGCCGGCGCGCTCATGTCTCCTGCGCATTTCTCCCGCCAGTTCAAAGCCGCATACGGCGAATCCCCCTACAACTACCTCATGACCAGGCGGATCGAGCGGGCCATGGCCCTGCTTCGTGCGGGCACCAGCGTCACCGACGCCTGCATGGAAGTGGGCTGTACGTCGTTGGGTTCCTTCAGCGCACGCTTCACCGAAATCGTGGGCATCAACCCCAGCGAATACCGCTCCCGTGAACATCACGCGGTGAAAGCCATGCCCAATTGCATCGCCAAGCAACAAACCCGCCCTGAAAGAACCAGGAACAGTGACAGCAACAAAAACCTGAGCAGGATTGAAGAAGCGCCCACGTCACAGCTGCAATAGCGTGTGATTCATGAACATTTCATTGAAGTACGCACACGTCACAGTCAACGATGTCGATGAGTCGCTCGCCTTCTACCGGGACGCCCTGGGCATGGAAGTAAGAAACGACGTCGGCTCCGACGGCCAGCGCTGGGTCACCTTGGGCAGCGATGCCCAGCCTGACCTTGAACTGGTCCTGTCCCCTCCGCACGCCGGCCGCTCCCAGGCCGACGGCGACGCCATCCAGGAACTGCTGACCAAGGGCGTCATGCCGATGCTCGTGTTCAACACGGACGATCTGGACGGCACCTTTGAGAAGCTCCGCGCGTCCGGCGCTGAAGTACTCCAGGAACCGATCGACCAGCCGTGGGGTCCGCGCGACTGCGCCTTCCGCGATCCCTCGGGCAATATGATCCGCATCAACCAAGGCTGATTCAGGCGACGCCGGCCTGGGGGGTGCGACGCCCGCCCCGGGGGGGCGCGTGACACGCGCCGG
>NZ_JAJOHP010000046.1:0-40691 GCF_021109375.1 Arthrobacter sp. AK01 | reverse complement strand
GGGCGGGCGCCCCCCCCCCCCCCGCCCCCCCTCATCACACCCCCCCCCCCCCCCCCCCCCCCCCCGCGCGGCCCCCCCCCCCCCCCCCCCCCCCCCCCCCCCCCCACCCGTGCTGACCGTCCGCGCCGTCCTCTTCGACATGGACGGCACACTGGTTGATTCCACGGCGGTGGTCGAGCAAGTGTGGCTTGAGTTCTCCGAGCGCTACGGCCTGGACTACAACGAAATCCTCCGCACCTCGCACGGCGTCCAAGCCGGCGATACTGTTCGCCGTTATGCGCCCGCTGATGCTGATTTCGAAGCCTTGACGGCTGAACTTGGTGAGATGGAGCGTTCCCGGACCGACGGCGTGATCGCCCTTCCCGGGGCCGAAGCCCTGCTGGCAGGACTCCCTGATGACGCCATCGCCTTGGTCACCTCAGCAGACCGCATCCTTGCCGATATCCGCATGCAGGCGGCCGGACTCACCATGCCGTCCACTGCCGTCACCGCGGAGTCCGTCACCCGCGGCAAGCCGCACCCGGAGGGCTATCTCAAGGCGGCGGCGCTCCTGGGAGCCGACCCGGCCGACGTCGTGGTTTTCGAAGACGCACCTGCCGGTATTGCCGCCGCGCGCGCCGCGGGGATGCGGACCGTTGTGGTGGGCAAGGCCGCTGCCAGGCACAATGCGGAGCTTGAACCGGGCATGTGGCGGATCCCGGACTACTCGGCAGTGACGGTCACCGCTGTGAAGGACGACGACGGCGGGCACCTCCTGACGCTGACCCTCTAGTACTGCCGGGTTAAAGACTGTTCCAAGCGGTGAACCGGGCGTAGGCTGTGCGCATGTCTGCGATGCCGGAGGCGTACGGTGCTGCATTGGAGCGGGCCATGGTCCACGCCGGTGATTGGCTCGCGTCGGTCCCAACACGTTCAGTCCGCCCTTCGTCCGACGCCGATGAGGTTGCCAGGAGCATCCTGCCGCGTTTGCCCGACGAAGCCACTGATGCCGCCGAGGTTGTTGATGAGCTCGCCGCGTTGGCTGAGCCCGGCCTGATGGCCATCCAGTCCGGACGGTTCTTTGGGTGGGTCATGGGCGGAACCCTGCCCGCTGCCATGGCCGCAGATTGGCTCGTCTCTGCCTGGGACCAGAACACGGGGCTCCGCTTCGCCACCCCGGCAGCCGCTGCCATCGAGGAATCGGCCGCCGCGTGGCTTCTGGACCTCCTGCACCTTCCTGCAAGTGCCGACGTCGGATTCACCACTGGCGCAACCACCGCCAACTTCGTTGGGCTGGCAGCGGGCCGCCAGTACCTGATGGATGAGGCAGGCTGGGACCTTGAGGCGCTTGGCCTCAATGGCGCCCCACCCATCACCACGTTTGCAGGACGTGAACGCCATGCCGCAGTGGATCTGGCGTTGCGGTACCTCGGCTTGGGGGCGTGCATACCTGTTGCCGCTGACGAAGAAGGCCGGATCCTGCCGGACGCGCTGGCCGATGCCATGGATCAGCAACCAGGCCCGTCGTTGGTCTGCCTCCAAGCAGGCAACCTCCACTCCGGCGCATTTGACCCCATGGAGGAAGCCATCGCTGTGGCCCACGATCGCGGAGCGTGGGTGCACGTGGACGGCGCGTTTGGGCTGTGGGCGGCTGTGAGCCCACAGCTGCGAGGGCGGCTGGCCGGAGTGGAGGACGCGGATTCCTGGGCAACGGACGCCCACAAAACCCTGAATGTTCCCTACGACTGTGGTCTGGCAATCGTTTCCCGCCCGGAATCCCTCAGACGCGCCTTCAGCGTTCACACCAGCTACTTGATCGCCACTGATACGGGACTGGGCGATCCGTTGGAGAAAGTTCCTGAGATGTCCCGGCGGGCCCGTGGAATCCCGGTGTGGGCTGCCCTCCGCCAGCTGGGCAGGTCCGGAGTCATCGCCATGGTGGAGCGACTCGCGGCGAACGCGCGCGCATTGGCCGAAGGCCTCGCCGCGATCCCCGGAGTGGAGGTCCTCAACGACGTCGTGTTCACCCAGGTCTCAGTGAGCTTCGGCAGCGATGACCGCACACACCGCATAACCCAACGGCTCATGGCCGAGGGCGCGGTGTGGATGTCCGGGTCTTCGTGGCGCGGCCGCGAAATCCTCCGGATATCTGTGAGCAACTGGACCACCGACGCCGGGGACATTGCTGCATCAATCGCCGCCGTTCGTGGTGCGGTGGAAGCCGAACCGGAAGCCTGAGGAAGTACGGCGGGGGCTACTGTGCTCTGGCCTTCTGAAGGTAGGCCATCAGTCGAGCCAAGTCATCGGCACCCCAAGGAAGGTCCGCACTGATAGTTTGGCTGTTCTCCTGCCACGCTTCCCGGGCTGCGGCTTTGGTGTCCTCGCCCGAATGGAACATTTCCCCGATCCCGTCCCAGGAGCGAACCCAGTCCTGCACAGCCGGATCCGTCACGGAAGTGCCGGCGCGAATAAGTTCCAAGCCTTCCTCAACCAGCGTTGCCCATTGATGTTTCGCGGCCTCAATCTTTTCAGCGCCCAGTTCCTGGCGCTTGTCTGCAAGCTGTTGACGCTGTTCCGGTGTGAAGTGTTTTTCAAACACTGTGATCATCTCCAAGGTCGACATGAATTGTTCGGCGGTTGGCATGGTTGGAGTGTCCAGGCGGTCCAGAAGCTTGCCCAGTTGGATTTGAAGGGTCTGGACTTGTTGGGCGTGCTGCTGAACATGCCGCAGTTGCCGGTCCAACAGGACACGCATGGATGCCAGGTCATCGTCCTCGGACATGTCCAGCACTGCCGTAATGGAAGCGAGCGGAATCCCGAGCATCTGGAGTGCCCTGATCCGATACAGCCGGCGAAGATCGCCCTCCCCGTACCGGCGATGACCGGAAGGCGTCCGACCGCTCGCGGACAGGAGGCCGATCTCGTCGTAGTGATGGAGCGTCCTGACGCTGACTCCGCAGGCCCTGGCGAGTTCGCCGATGCTCCACTGTCCGCTCTCCGCTGTTCCCATGGAAACTACGCTAAATCCTCACGCCACGTCAGGTGCAAGAGCCCTTCGACCAACCAAGGACCTGCCGATATGTACGGCGAGCGAGGCAACAGCCAGCGCTGCCCCCTCAAGCCAGCGATCCGGCGTCGTTATCACCGGCAGAACCGCAAGCGCGGCAGAAGTCAGCAACAACGTGAGCAAGAGCGTCAGCGGTCCTTGGAACCGCATGCGGGTGGCAACGGAGGTGAAAACAAGGGCGATGAGGTTTGCCGGCAGGGGATCCATAAAGCCGCGGAGCAGCAGGAAGACCATGACATCAACCGATGTCCACGCCAACGCCCTGAGGATGCTCTTGGGAATGCCAGTTTGCGGCGCTGGAGGTGTCCTGCCGATTTCCTGGCGAAGCCGGGTGAAGGGAACGCGCCCGCGGCCGAGGTCGCGGGTCAGTCGCGCCATGCCGCGCAAGTCGGCGAGGGCGGTGCGTACGACGTCGACACTCGAGTTGGGGTCGTCGGTCCAGTCGACGGGGACTTCATGAACGCGCAAACCACAACGTTCGGCGATCACCAGAAGCTCGGTATCGAAGAACCAGCCATCGTCCTTGGTGTAGGGAAGGAGGCGGTGCGCAACGTCCGCGCGGACGGCCTTAAAACCGCACTGGGCATCGGAGAAGCGGGCCCCGAGCACGGTCCGCAGCAGGGAGTTGTAGCTGCGGGAGATGAACCCGCGCTGCGGACTGCGGGTCACATACGAGGTCCGTGCCAGCCGGGTGCCGATCGCGAGGTCCGAGTGGCCTGAGAGCAGCGGCGCAAGGAGCGGAGCCAGGGCGGAGAGGTCCGAGGACAGGTCTGCTTCCATGTAGGCGAGCACTGGTGACCGTGAGGTCAGCCAGACTTGTCGGAGGGCGTTTCCCCGCCCCCTGTGCTGGAATCGAACCACCGTCAGTTCAGGGAGTTCGCGGGCCAGCCGTTCGGCGATCCGCAGGGTGTTGTCCGTGCTGGAGTTGTCCGCCACGGTGATCTGGAAGGTATGGGGAAAGGACTCCGTGAGGTGCCTGTGCAGCTTGCGCAGGCCCTCCTCCAGGCGCGATTCCTCGTTGAACACAGGGATGGCGACGTCAAGGACAGGTACGGCAACGCGGGTGTCAACGGGGGAGCGCCGAGGCAGCTGCCGGCCCTCCGGCCCTCCTTGCGGGAGAGCCTGCTGGCCAGCCGGCGACGCCGCGCCAGCGAAGCCCGCGGAATGGACCCGTCGTCGCAAGGAGCTGGTGGCTGGATCTATGAGCGTCATGCTTCCAGAATGGGCCCGCCGATTATGAGGGCTTTAGGCGGAAGCTGTGACCCCACTGTGAACTCCGAGGGGCAGCTGTGAAACGGGAAAACCGCGCCGGTTCCCGCCGTCCGCTCCAGTGGGTACTGGTGCGAGCGGCGGCAACCGGCGCGGTATCAAGCAGTCTGGTTTAGTACCAGTTGTTGGCCAAGTGGAAGGCCAGGGCAGCCGACGGGGATCCGTAGCGTTCCTTGATGTAATTCAGGCCCCACTTGATCTGGGTCTGGTAGTTGGTCTGCCAGTCAGCACCGGCAGTTGCCATCTTGGAGGCCGGCAGGGACTGGACAATGCCGTAGGCGCCGCTGGAAGCGTTCGTGGCAGTGGTCTTCCAGTTGGATTCCTTCTCCCACAGGGTGTTCAAAGCGGTCATTTCGCCGGCGCTCCAGCCGTAGTTGCCCAGGATGCTGGCGGCATAGGCCTTGGCGGCGGCGGGATCGTCCACAGCTTTCGGGGCTGCAGCAGCGGCGGCAGCTTCGGCAGCGGCGGCGGCAGCAGCGGCATCAGCAGCCTGCTTGGCGGCAGCATCTGCAGCGGCTTTCTCTGCTGCGGCCTGGTCAGCGGCAGCCTTTTCGGCAGCAGCCTTTTCAGCTGCGGCCTGGTCAGCGGCAGCCTTTTCGGCGGCAGCCTTCTCAGCAGCCACCTTGTCCGCTGCAGCCCGGTCAGCGGCGCCCTTTGCGGCGGCTGCATCCAGGGAAGCGGAGATCTCGGCTGACTTGTTATTGCTGACCTGGGCATTCGCCTGGGTCTCGGCAACGCGGCTCACCTCGGGGAGGGTTAGGGCGGCGTTGGCAGCAGTGCCGAGCGATGCAACGCCCAGTGCAGCAGCTACAACACCGGCAACAACCGACATGCGGTGGCCGGACTTACCCTGACGGGCGGCGTTCTTGAGGACAGCCTGCGACTTGGTCAACGGGGCGTTGTGTTCATCGCGGTGACGCGCGGAAGGGCGCGTCTGATCGTTAAATTCAGACATATGTGATTACCTCTCAGCGCCTGCGGAGTTAGCTGTCGGGTTCGGATGAGGTCATCCGGCCGCGCATCACGCTGCGGCTTCACCCCAAGGGCCGGCAAAAATGCCTGGGCCCGGAGACTCTGGGTCCCCCGTCTCTGCCTCGGAGAAAGAGCGGACTCCGGGAAGTGGCAGAGCTCGGCGCATCCCGGATGTGGGTCAGTTGGGGCGACCCACCCTTTCGACGGTACAGGAGGTTTCGGTAGAAGTCACATTTAGGTAACAGAGATCACGATACCGGTGAGTCGCCTTGCCGGATTCGTTACACGCGTTCGTTGCTGACGGTAGGGAGTCGAAGGGCGAACTCCGTGCGCCCTTGACGCGAGGTCACCTCAACGCTGCCACCGTGCGCCTCCACGATGGATTCGACGATGGACAGGCCCAGCCCGGACGTGCCCTCGGACCCCGACCTTGCGGCATCGGCGCGGGCAAACCGGGAGAAAATCCGGCTTTGGAAATCTTCCGGAATGCCCGGGCCGTTGTCAGTCACGGTAACCACTGCGCTGCCATCGGCGGAGAGCATGACGCCCGTAACCACGGTGGTCCCGGCGTCCGTGTGTTTGCGTGCGTTGGAGAGCAGGTTGGCCAACACCTGATGCAGTTGCGTGGCGTCACCCCTCACAGTGATGGGTTCGTCCGGGAGCTGGAGTTGCCAGATGTGGTCCGGAGCCATGACTTTTTCGTCGCTGACCGTTTCGATGACTAATTGCGTGAGGTCCACATCCGTAACCTTGATGGGCTGGCCTTCGTCCAGCCTGGCCAGTAGCAGGAGATCCTCCACCAGTGTGGTCATCCGCTCGGATTGGCTTTGGACGCGAGCCAATGACTTCCGGCCGTCGTCGGTGAAGTTTTCGGTCATCCGCAGCAGTTCTGTGTAGCCGCGGATGGCGGTCAGCGGTGTGCGGAGCTCATGCGAGGCATCAGCGACGAACTGTCGAACCTTGGTTTCGCTCTCCTGCCGGGCTTCCAACGCGCTGGAGACGTTGTTCAGCATTTGATTCAGGGCATGGCCAACGCTGCCGACTTCCGTTCCGGGATGAGCGGCCGACGGGGGTACGCGCACCGCGAGCGCCACTTCACCGGCGTCCAGGGGCAGGCGCGAAACCTTGGTGGCCACCTCCGAGAGCTGTTCCAATGGCCGCATGGTGCGGCGGATGATGACCGTGCCCGCAAGGCCGATCAGCACCAGTCCGCCGAGCGAAACCAGCACCATGGTCCAGACCAGCGAGGCCTCGGCGCTCTGCTTGTCCGCAAGCGGCAGCCCTGTCACGATCACATCGCCATTGGTCTCGACGGCTACCAACCGATAGTCGCCGTTGGAGAGCGAACGGTCCACAGGACGGTTGTCCGTGGGGAGGGACAGCAGCACTTGTTCGTCGGCCGCGGAGAGCGACACCCGGTTTCCCCTGGCATCGATCAGGCCCGAGCTGCTCACAATTGAGCCGTTGATCCGGGCGTTCAGCGTCCCGGCGGCCTGCCCGCGAGCCTCCAGCGGGTCAGGCCTTCCGGACCCAGGAAAGTTCGCCGGTGGCCTGCCGAAGTTGTTGGCGCGGCTGGATGCCTGCTCCAGTTGGCTGTCGAGCTGCTTGTTGAACACCATGTCCATGGAGGCGTAGCTCACCACGCCAACTGCCCCGCAAATGGCGACCAGCAGTGCCATGGCCACCAGAACCAGCCTGGTGCGCAAGTGCCACGTGGAGGGGTTCAGCCAACTGCGGCCCGACTTCCTGGCCACTCCTGAAAGTGTGCTCAACGCCTAGTCCGCTGGCTTGATGACGTATCCGGCACCGCGGATGGTGTGGATCATCGGCGGATGGTTGGCCTCGATCTTCTTGCGCAGGTAGGAAATGTAGAGCTCCACGATGTTGGCTTGGCCGCCGAAATCGTAGTCCCACACCCTGTCCAGGATCTGTGCTTTGCTGACCACGCGTTTGGGGTTCTCCATGAGGTAGCGCAGAAGCTCGAACTGCGTTGCGGTGAGCGGGATGTCCTCGCCTGCCCTGGTTACTTCGCGCGTGTCCACGTTCAGGGTGAGGTCGCCCACCACCAGCTCGGCGGTGTCCATCGCGGCGACGCCGGAACGCTGGACCAGGCGGTGGAGGCGCAGGAGGACTTCCTCCATGCTGAACGGCTTGGTGACGTAGTCGTCACCGCCGGCGGCCAGACCAACGATGCGGTCCTGCACGGCGTCCTTGGCCGTGAGGAAGAGCGCGGGAACTTCGGGGGCGAAAGCGCGAATGCGGTTGAGGACCTCCACGCCGTCGAATCCGGGCAGCATGACGTCAAGGACCAGGACGTCGGGCCGGAAGTCCTTGGCCAGCTTCACAGCTTCAGGACCATCGCCGGCCACGGCGACGGACCAACCTGCCATGCGCAGGCCCATGCTCATGAGCTCGGCCAGACTGGGTTCGTCATCCACCACCAAGGCGCGGATCGGGGAGCCGTCCGGGTGGGACAGCTGGGGAAGGTTGTTGGTCATGGAGTGCGAGGAGGCCATGGGACAACTCTCCATTCTGCTGGTTTGCCAGCGCTTTGCCGGTCCTGTGAGGACGCTGTGAAGTCAACACTAGCGAGGTGGGAGTCCGGAAACACGCGTATCCACAGGTCACAGGAGGGACTACTCCTCAACACAGCCCCCGCACAGCAGGGGCACTGACGCTGGGGGTCGTACGCAGATAAACATCATCAACGGAGAAGACAATGAACGAGCAAAACCAACCCCCGTTGCCTCAAGGCGCTCCTTTTGCCGGCAACACTGCCGAACCGGCGCAGAAGACTGCAGCAAGTGGCGGCTCATCGTGGGCTTGGTCGGAGTCGGAGGATGCAGGCCATCATGGGCCTGGCTCCCAAGGGTGGGGCAACCAGCAGGCGGGCCAGCCAAAAAGCGGCCTTCCGGGTGGCTGGACCGTGAAGCGGACCTTGATCGTCGCTGGCGTGGCAGTAGTGGTCGCCGCCGGAACCGCCGCGGGGTTCTACGCACTCGGCGGTGCGGGTTCAGCAGACGCCGCGAACGTGCCGCTGGGTCAGGGCGGGACCACCGGACCTGGTGGGCAACAGGAACAGGCGGTACCCGGACAGGGCGGCCTCGGCCAGGCTGCACCGGGCCAGATGGGCGGAAACATGGCTCCCGATGGACTCGGCATGGCTGGTGGGCTCAACGGGGCCATCCACTCGGAGTACGTGGTGCTTCGGGAAGAGGAATACGTGACCATGGCGGACCAGCTGGGAACCGTCAGCGAGGTCACGACGAACTCCCTGACCGTCAAGAGCGAAGACGGCTTTACGAGGACCTACGCACTCAGCGGCGAAACGACAGTGGCGCAGGGAACCAGGCAGCGGGGGAGTGCCACCAGCACGCTTACCTTGGCCGACGTGACTGCGGGCTCCACTGTTCGGGTCACTGCCAGCAAGGACGGAAACAGCTACTCCGCTGCATCCATCCGACTGGCGACTTCCGGGCAGGGTGCGACGACGGGGCAAGGTACTGGTTCCGGGCAGGGCTCAACATCAAGCCTGGGTACCGCGTCCTGAAACCAAACGGGCAGTTTCTACAGCTTGTAGCAGATTTTCCTGCGAAAAATGCCGAACGAGGCGGCCAGCGATTGGACAACAACTGTTTCAGATCGTGAGATTCCGCTGCTGGGTGCTTCACGGGAACCTCGATGCATATGATGCCTGATTCGCCGAAGAAAATTCACTGGATTGCGAATATTTCTTGTTCCAGCCGAATGAAATGGCGTTCATTTATGAGGACAACTGAATTGTGATTTGCAGCACAATAGACCCCTGTGTCTCAAAATGTGGACGGTTCGACGCTTTGTTACTTGCGTGTTGCCATTGTTACGTTGCACACTTCCAATGTGAACAAGAACTCAACAGCACCTGCAGCCGCAGCAACCTGGCCCAGCACACCCGCTGGCCATGATGACCGCTGTTGTCGAATGCAAGCCTAACTTTCCACCCCAAGAAGTTTCAGGCATTCGCCCCCTAGCCCAGCGTTGGGCGCCCCTCCCCAAACTCATTGCGGGGACAACCAGCATTCGAAGCCGCGATGACGGCTATTCACTTTTGAGGTAAGCACTCCATGTCAGTTGCATCTGGATACGTCCACATCTCCGTCCGTAACGCCAATAAGGCAGCGTCAAACGCAGGGCTTCGCCCCGGTTTCGGCAACCGCCCCGGCTATGCCCCCGCACCCCAGGGCGCAGGGCAGCAGGCTCCCGGTTACGTTCCGCAGGGCTACAACCCCAACTCCTATGGTCAGTTGCGCGCAGTCCCCACCAGCGAGCCGGCACCCATGACGGCCCCCACTCCGGTGATTGCGCAGTCCGACAGGCTGCGCCCCGTTGCCAATGACAACGTGGCCCGCGGCTTCGTGCTCTACATGGGCATTGACGAAGAAACCGCAGCGGCTGCCGGAACCTCCATTGCCAAGCTCGCCCAGGAAATCCGCGCCTACGCCCAGTCTTTGGTGACCGGCGCTGAGAGCTACGCTGCCGTCGCCGTTGCCCCCTCGGGTGCACCCGGGTCAGCACTCGACGTCGTGCGTTCCACCTTCGGCGACCCCACTGTGGCCTCCCGCCAGCGCACGGAAGCTGCCCGCCCCGCGCCGCAGCAGGAAGCCCGCCCTTCCGGTGTGCTCATCGACCTCGCCCGCCGTGAAGTGCACCTCGACGGCGAATCGCTGAACCTCACGTTCAAGGAATTCGAACTCCTCAACTACCTCGTCGAAAACGGCACCCGCACTGTGGGCCGCGACGAACTCCTCGAGGGCCTGTGGCGCAACGCCGAAGAGGTGCCCAACGAGCGCACCATCGACGTCCACATCCGCCGCCTCCGCTCCAAGCTTGGCCGTCTCGCCAACACCGTCCGTACGGTTCGCGGCCAGGGCTACCGCTTCTACGAGCACCCCGAAGTTATCGTTTGGGCCGCTCCGGAATACTCGATCTAGCAAACCTCAAAAGCGCCCGTCTCCAGTCAGGAGGCGGGCGCTTTCGCGTTCGCGCAACTCCGTATGGCCCCACGGCGCCATAGCGCCGTCACCATGTCGGAACTGCCCTCCCCGGCTGAGGGAGCCTGGGGTGTCAGGGCTGTGTGCCGCCACCACTCACATTGGCGGGGAGCGCCCTCGACACGCCGGGCTGTATCGGGGGACTCGGGTGTCAGCGTGTGCCTTCACCACCCACATTGGCCGGGTGCGCCTTCGGCGCGCCAGACTGCACCGCGTGTCCAGGGTGCCCGGGAGTTCAAAGTTGGTGGTGGCGCTACGCCCTGTGCGAGGGTCCGTGGCGGATAGGGTTGGTCCATGAGCGACCATCACATCAAACGGCTGGTGATCATGCGCCATGCCAAGGCTGATTGGCCCATGGGCGTGCCTGATCATGAGCGGCCCCTTGAAGAGCGTGGGCATCGGGAGGCTCCACTCGCGGGCAAATGGTTGCTCAAGCATGGCGTGGTGCCGGACTTCATCCTGTGCTCTTCTGCGCTGAGGACCCGCCAGACCTGCACCTGGGTCTGTGATGAGCTGGGTGACAAAGCGCCGACGCCGAAACTCGAGGACGGGTTGTATGCCGCTTCCGCGAACCGCATGCTGACGGTCATCAACCATGTACCCGACACCGTGACGACGCTGATGGTCATCTCGCACCTGCCCGGCGTCCAGGATCTCGCCATGCACTTGGCTTCGCGCGATTCGGACCACGACGCTTACATGGATGCCGCTACCCGCTACCCAACGAGTGCGTTGACGGTCATGGAAACGGAGAAATCCTGGGCTGAGTTGGACGGGCAGGATGCGCGGCTGACGCATTTCACGGTGCCGCGCCACTAGGACTCCGCCACTGCGCGCTCCGGCTACTACGAGTTGCTGGGGTCCCCGTAGGCCAACTGCGGCATGCACATGCAGTGGATCTCGAAAACAGGCAGGCCTGCAGCTTCTTCGCCGTGCCCCGTCGCGATGAGGTATTCGCCGTCGAACATGTATACCGGCAACTGAGGCGCCATGTATTCGTTGTACCGGCTGGGATAGACCCACTGCCCACGGATGTCGAAGGCCGGAAGTGCATACGGATCCCGCCTGTTATGGGCGCTCGGATAGAGTCCGTCGTCGATCATGATGTAGCTGACCAGGCCATAGGTGTGATGGTGGTTCATGTCCGTGGGAAAGAGGATTGCTTCCACAGTTGGGCCCCTTCAAGAATTCGACAGGCTGCGCTCCGGGAGGCGCAGGTAGTTAGGTAAGGTTAGCCTAAGCTAACTGTCTGCTTGGCGTCGAATGTTCCACTGTGTGACGTTGATCAACCCTGTGGGAGTGGTAGTTCGGAGGCCACGTCACGCAGCACGCGTACTGCCTGCCGGATGTTGGGGCTGGCAGTCATCGTTTTGCGGTGGACCACGCCAACCGACCGCTGCTGAACGGGGTTGATGACGGGAATGGCGACGACATCCCGCGGCAGAAGGGGCCTGCCGAGCCGTGGCACCAGCGCTACGGCCACACCCTGCTCCACCATCGCGATGTGGGTGGAGAAATCGGGATCGTAGACGCGGATGTCCGGAACCCGCCCCAGTCCCGCGAAGATCTGAAGCAAAGCCTCATTGCAGATGGCACCCGTGGGGGTGCTGATCCAGGTCTCGTCCAGTAAGTCTTCACGCTCGACGGCGGTACGCGACGCGAGTGCGTGGGTGCTGTTGACGAGGACATCGGCTTGGTCGATGCAGAGATCCTCGTGCACCAGATTCTCGGGGATCACCAATGGGACAGAGTTCCAATTATGGACTACAGCCAGTTCCGCTTCGCCGGACGCCACCCTTTGGACGGCTTCGCGGGGGTCCTCTGCCAGCACGGTAATTTCCAGCTCGGGGTGGGCAGCCGCCATGCGCCCGAGCATGGGTCCCACCAGGCCCCGGCATGCAGTCGAGAAAGCCACCAACCTGAGGAGGCCCGAAGGTTTAGCGGGATCGGCCAGCAGTGTGGCCTGCAGTTCTTCCAGCTCGCCCATGATGCGTCGGCCGTAACCGGCCAACGCCAACCCCCGCTCGGTGAGGAGGACTCCGCGGCCGTTGCGCTCAAGCACTGTTACCCCGGTTTGTTTTTCCAGTTTCTTGATCTGCTGCGACACCGCGGATGGGCTGTAGCCCATCACATCGGAAGCGGCCACCACCGATCCATGCTGCTCCACGGCCACGAGCGCCCTCAACGCTGAAATATCAATCATGAAGTAAATCTACGCTGTCCCATGCGTAAATCAACGCTGGTGCTTCAAGGTGAAGAAGGCCAGAGTGTACTTGTGAACCTTCGCCACTCTTCCCTCGCCATCCTGGTCGCCGTTCTTTGGGGCATCAATTTCGTCGCGATCGACCTCGGCCTGCACACCAACGGCAGGGAAGTTCCTCCGCTGCTGTTCGTTGCCATGCGGTTCCTGCTGGTCGTCTTTCCGTTCATCCTGTTCATCCGGAAACCGGACGTGGGCTGGAAGGCGATCATCGGCGTCGGGCTCTTCATGAGTGCCGGGCAATTTGGCCTCCTGTACCTGGGCATGGCGCTCGGGATGCCCGCGGGCCTGGCGTCGCTGGTTCTCCAAGCCCAGGTCCTGTTCACCATCCTGCTCGCGGCGAGGTTCTTGGGTGAGCGGCCCAGTCGGCGCCAAATGGCCGGGGTGGTGCTGGGCATAGCGGGCCTGGGGGTGGTGGCTCTGGGACGAAGTGCCGTGGCGCCGGTCCTTCCGCTCATGATCGTGCTGGCTGCGGCACTTTCCTGGGCGATCGGCAATGTGGTGGCCCGGCATTCAAAGGCAGCCTCCGGTTTGGGCCTGGTGGTGTGGTCCGGCGCGGTGGTGCCGCTGCCACTGGCGGGATTGTCGTTGGTAGTGGACGGGCCGGACACCGTCTGGGCGACGCTCACGGACCTGCAGCCAGCCACCATCCTGAGCGCGATCTACACCGCGGTCTTCGCGTCGTTGGTGGGGTACGGCATCTGGAACCGGCTGTTGTCGCTGTACCCAAGCTCCGACGTCGTGCCCTTCACTCTGTTGGTCCCGGTGGTGGGAATGACGGCGGCCTGGCTTGTCCTGAACGAGATTCCCACCACCACCGAGATCATGGGTGGGCTGATCCTGCTCCTGGGCGTCGCTACGGCAGTGCTTGGAGCCGGACGCAAGAACCGTCCGGAAGCCACCGTTGTGGGGCCTGCTCTGCGGCTTTAGATCCCGCGGAGGCGCGCAGAGCGGGCCCCGCAACGGGCCCTGGTCAATGGCCCCCTTAGCGGAGGTTGAAGATGGTCCGGTGCCAGTCCTTCTCCGTGGCGCCCTCCAGTTCGAACATCACGTGCTTGACCTGGGTGTACTCCTCGAAGGAGTAAGCGGACATGTCCTTGCCGAAGCCGGATTGCTTGAAGCCGCCGTGGGGCATCTCGGAGATGATCGGGATATGGTCGTTGACCCAGACGCAGCCTGCCTTGATCTCGCGGGTGGCGCGCAATGCCCGCTGGAGGTTGTTTGTCCACGCTGATGCTGCGAGTCCATAGACGGTGTCGTTGGCGAGGTGGAACGCTTCGTCATCCGTATCGAAGGGAAGGACCACAAGGACGGGCCCGAAGACTTCATCCTTGACGATCTCCGAGTCCGGCGCCGCGTCCACCACCAGCGTGGGACGGTAGAAGGCACCGTTTTCCAAACCCCCGTCTGCCGGAGCGTAGCCGCCGGCCACCACTTTGCTGTAGCCGCGGGCCCGATCCACCATTGCCGCTACGTGGTCCCGCTGCTTGAAGGAAACCAAGGGGCCAAGGTCCGCATCCTCATCACCGGGAGCGCCCAGGACGATCCCCTCAAAGCGGGTGGCGACTTTGGCCACGAACTCTTCGTAAACGCTCCTGTGCACGATTGCGCGGGTGGCTGCGGTGCAGTCCTGGCCAGTGTTGATGAGCGAGCCGGCTACTGCGCCATGGACGGAAGCGTCCACATTGGCGTCCTCGAACACCACGAAGGGGGCCTTTCCGCCCAACTCGAGATGCACGCGTTTGGCGTTGACGGCAGCAGCTTCCAGGACCGTGCGGCCAACGCCGGTGGAGCCAGTGAAGGAGACCATGTCCACGTCCGGGTGCCGCATGAGTGCAGCGCCAACGGTGGCGCCGTCGCCCACCACCACGTTCACCACGCCGTCGGGCAGTCCCGCATCCGTGAGCGCCTCGGCAAACATCAGTGAAGTGAGTGGCGTGATCTCGGCGGGCTTGAGAACAATGGTGTTGCCGGCGGCGATCGCGGGCAGGATCTTCCACGCGGCCATCTGCAGGGGGTAGTTCCACGGTGCGATGGATCCCACGACGCCAATTGCCTCACGACGGATGGATGAGGTGTGCTGCGCCGAGTACTCAGCGGCGGCCTTGCCTTCGAGGTGGCGGGCAGATCCGGAAAAGAAGTCGATGTTGTCAATGGTTCCAGGGACGTCGAATTCGCGAGTCAGCCGCAGGGGCTTGCCCGTTTGCGAACTCTCCACCCGGGAGAATTCTGCTGCCCGTTCTTCCATGATGCGGGCGAACTTCTGCAGGATGCCGGCACGTTCGCCAGGGGTGGTCCGGGACCACGCGGGGAAGGCCGAGCGGGCTGCCGCCACCGCGGCTTCAAGGTCCGCCAGTGAAGCGAGGCTGACGGTTTCCACCAGCTCCGAGGTGGCCGGATTGATGACTGCCAGGCTGTTACCCGAGGTGCCGGTCAGGAGTTTTCCGTTGATGAACTGGTGCATGTGGGTGCCGTGCTTTCCCTGCCTGGCGGCGGTGCCAGGGCAGTGCTGAAGGGACGACGCCGGGTGGCGGCGTGCGTGCGATGAAGGTGGGGTGGGTGCGTGGGCGCCTCAGTTGGGAGGCCGCCGGTGGGAGGCCGCCGCAATTGCAGGCGGTCAGGCCTGGGGTCGCTGCGTGCTTTCGCGCTCGGCGCTGTCCAGGATGGCCGCAAGGCCGGCCTGGAATGCCTTCAGGGAGTCCAGGTTTTGAAGGGCTCCGTGGTGCTTTTCAAGAAGCGGATGGCCTGTGATTCGGGTGAAAATCCGGGGGTTGAGCCATGGGTCGTGGCCTTCTGAATCCGGGAGCCGCTGGATTTCCACGGCGATCCCGGCACCGAGGGCCAGGGTGTAGCTTTCCAGGGCTGCGTAGTAGTGCACCACGCGGTCCTCGGCCAGTCCGGCATCCGTCAGGCACTGCAGGACGAACTCGATCGCCTTCAATTCGCCGGGGCCATAAGTGTCCGTGGCGAACGACTCGCTGCCCAGCGAGGGGTGCTGCATGAAGACCCTGAGGAGTTCGTCAAGGTAGGCCTCAAGCCGGGTGCGCCAATCCTGCTCGCGTGCCACGGCCAGCGTGCGCTCCACTGACATCATGAACAACTTGTCCAGTGCTGCCCTGACGATTGCGTCCCGGTTCCGGAAATGCCGGTAGACGGCTGTTGCGTCCACCTCCAGTTCCTGTCCCAGCCGCCGGACGGTCAACCGGTCACCGAGTTCCTGGCTGGAGATTCGGAGGACGGCGTCAATGATGGCGGCAGGGTCCAGGCGGGTGCGGCGGTCCGTCGACTGTGCTGGCTGCACCATCAGTTGTCCGCCTTCCATGCGATCCCGGGTTGGTTATCAACCTACATGATTCATGGTTTCCTCCTCTCAAGGTCAAGTCAAAGTCTTTGTCAGCATTGATGTCAACACTGTTGACTTTAGTGTGATCCGGCTCATAGTGTGTCTCGCAGAGTTGAATTTCCCCACGAAAGGACTCGACCGTGCACGCAGAGATTTTGTTTGAGAACGGATGGGTGTACACCGGCAATGACGCCGGACCCATCCGGGCAAACCTTGCAGTAACCGACGGCAGGATCATCGCCGTCGGAAGCCCCCTGGACACCCACGGACCCGTCACGCCGGACACCCGACGGGTGGACCTGGAAGGGCAACTGGTCCTCCCTGGCTTTCAGGATGCCCATATCCATCCCATCTTCGCCGGAATAGAGCTGCTCCAGTGCGACCTGACCGAGGTGGCCAGCGCAGAAGAGGCCGTGGCAGCAGTTGCCCGCTACGCCATGGAGAACCCGGACGAACCATGGATCCTGGGCGCAGGCTGGTCCATGGATCTGTTCGCCGGCGGCACCCCCGGGCGGGAACTGCTTGATGCGGTGGTCCCGGATCGGCCGGTGTACCTCGTCAACAGGGACCACCATGGGGCTTGGGCCAACACTGCGGCGTTCACAGCCGCCGGGATTACCAAGGACACCCCTGACCCGGACGGTGGCCGGCTGGAACGCGAAGAGGATGGCACTCCGGCAGGCACCGTCCACGAAGGTGCCATGGACCTCTTCAACGCGGTAAAGCCAGCAGTTCCCTACGAGCTGGCCTACCAAGGTTTGCTCGCGTCCCAGCAGCTGCTGCTCGCTCAGGGCATCACGGCTTGGCAGGACGCCTGGGTTCCCATCCCGGAGGGCGAACATGCCGATCACCTGGAGGTCTACCAGGACGCAGCAAAGGCCGGGGACCTCAAAGTACGGGTCACGGCCTGCCAGTGGTGGGACAGGACGGCCGGGATGGCCCAGCTGGAAGCAATCGTCGAACGCCGGAATACCGTACGCGAAGCATTCGATCCCCTGCAGCTCAACGCCAACACCGTCAAAGTCATGGTGGACGGCGTGGCAGAGAACTACACGGCGGCCATGCACCACGTCTACCTGGACCACCACGGCCACCACACGGAAAACCGCGGCATCGAGTTCTTCGAGCCCGAAGAGCTGAAGGAATTCGTCACCGCGATAGATGCCGCCGGCATGCAGGTGCACTTCCACGCACTCGGCGACCGCGCCGTAACGGACGCCTTGGACGCGGTGCAGGAAGCCCGGGAGAGCAATGGCCCGAATGATCACCGGCACCACCTGGCCCACCTGCAGCTGGTTCGCGGCGAGGACATTCCCCGCTTCGCGGAGCTCAATGCGGCCGCCAACGTACAGGCGCTCTGGGCCTGCCACGAGGAACAGATGGACACCCTGACCCTCCCGTTCCTGGAACCGGGCGCCGAGGACAGGCACTATCCCTTCGGAGAACTGGCTGCGGCGGGCGCCCGATTGGTGGCGGGCAGCGACTGGCCGGTGTCCACAGCCGACCCCATCGCAGCCATCCACGTAGCGGTCAACCGCACAGCTCCCGGCGAGGACCTGCCCCCGCTCGGCCCCGCTTCACAAAAGCTCAGCCTCCAGCAGATCGTGGACGCCTATACCCACGGCACGGCGTGGATCAACCACCTGGACGCCGCAACGGGAACCCTGGAACCGGGGAAGCTGGCCGATCTCGCCGTCCTTGACGTCAATATTTTCGACCTTCCCGTGGACGAACTGCACCGGGCGGTGGTGACGCAGACGTGGATTGGGGGCGAATGCGTCTATGACCGCGCGGCGGCCCAAAGCTCACTCACGGAAACAACCCGCAGCCACCAGTCCGAGGTGATGCAATGAGGCCGCCAACAGCGCGCGGTACCGTGCGCTTCAAACAGCGGACGACGCCGTCGCGCATCACAGCGGTGATGGTCGCCGGCGTCGTGGTCAGCTTGCTCCTGGGCGGCTGCGGCGTGCGGCCCGCCGGCGTGACTGACGCGGCGGGCGGTGCGAAGTACACCTTGTCCGACTCCACGCCTGCCCCCACCAAGGAGATCGACAACTTCACCTGGGCCATGTACGCGGAGCCGTTTTCCCTGGACTACGCCTACGCCTTCGACTACCCGGACAACACGGTCCTGTCCAACGTGTGTGAGTCGTTGTTCCGGTGGAATGCGGACCTGTCCACCTCGCCCGGCCTCGCCACGGGAGTGGAGAACCCGGATCCCTTGACCTGGGTTTACACCATCCGCCAGGGCGTGAAGTTCCACGATGGCAGCGAAATGACGGCAGAGGATGTGGTCGCGTCCCTCAGCCGCCACCTCGATCCGGAAGTGGGCTCGTTCTGGGCCTCGTCCTACCAAAACGTGGAGTCGATCGAGAAGACCGGCGACTACGAGGTCACCGTCACCACCACGCGCCCGGACTATGTGTTCAACGCGTCCCTAGTCGGCGCCCCGGGGGTGGTGGAGTCCGCCACAACGCTCGAAGAAACAGGCAAGGACTACGGCAACTCCAAAGCCGGCGTGAACTGCACCGGCCCCTTCGAATTCGAGCAATGGGAAGCGGGGGAGAGCATCACCCTGAAACGCTTCGACGACTACTGGGACCCGGACCTGAAAGCCAAGTCGAAGCAGGTCACGTTCACCATGCTCCCGGACGCCACGTCCCGCATCAACGCCTTCCAGACCGGCGAAATCGACGGTGGCTTCGCGATCCCGTCCAACGCCATCGACATCCTGAAAGCCAGCAAGGATGCCGGGTCCCTCTACTTCGGCAACGACACCTCCGTGCAGAGCATGGTCTTCACCAACCTGGCCGGGACCTTCCAGGACGTCCGGGTCCGCAAGGCGCTCATGATGGCCATCAACCGTGACGCGCTGATCAAGGCCGCAGAGCAGGGATACGCGAAGAGCACGGACGCGCTGACCACCAGAAGCGTGTGGAAGGACGTCCCGGCCGGGACGGCGGACCAGGCTTTTGACGGCCTCCTCTCCACGCCCTATGACCTGGAAGAGGCAAGGAAGCTGGTCAAGGAAGCCGGAGCCGAAGGCAGCAAGTTCGTCTTCGCCACCGCCTCCCTGAATGCCGCGTTCGACATCACGGCACGGGCCATCGCGTCCGCGGCCAAGGAGATCGGCCTGGATCCGGAAATCCAGACCATGTCCAACGACAAATACACCACCCTGTTCTCCGACCCGGAGGCCCGCAAGAACGTGGACCTGCTGGTGACGTCCTGGTACCTCTCCAGCACCGAGCCCCTGGAAATGTACAGCGTGCTGCGGACCGGGGACTTCAGCAATTACGGCGGCTGGAGCAACCCGGAATTCGATGACCTGGTGAACTCCGCCTACAGCGTGCAGGACCCTGACGCCCGCGGCAAGCTCACGGGCCGGGCCGCCACACTGGCCAGCCAGGAAGTGGTCTGGGGGCCGCTCTACGAGACCGTTACCTCCATGTGGCTCAGCAAGCGCATTACCGGAGCGGACCCCTCCATCAACTACATGTACTTCCCGTGGGCAGCCCAGATTGGAGGTCGCTGACATGACCGCTGCAGAACAGGTCCTGGCCACCCCGGCGCCGGGCGAACCCATGCGGAAGCAGGCCAGGAACAGGGCAGTCCGCCCGGCCGTGTACATCGTGAAGAAGCTGCTGGCCTTGGCCCTGACGTTGTTTGTCGCCTCCCTGGCCGTCTTCTTCTCCCGCTTCCTGGTCCCCGGAGACCCTGCACGTTTCCTGCTCAGGGGACGCAGCCCCAAGCCCGAAGCACTGGAAGAAATCACCCGCCAGTTCGGCTTGGACAAGCCGGCCTGGGAACAGTACTTGAACTGGCTCGGCGGCATCCTGCACGGAGACTGGGGACGCTCGCTGACCTACCGCCAGGACGTCTCCGACGTCTTGCTCGGCCGCTTGCCCACCACCCTGCAACTCGTGGCTTTGGCCGCAGTGTTCATCACGATCCTTGGGTTGTTCGCCGGGATCGTGGCCAGCCTGAACAAGGGCTTCGGCGACCGCTTCATCCTCATCACCCTCACCGCTGCCGGGGCCGTTCCGCCGTTCGTGGCAGCCATCGCCTTGGTAGCACTCTTCTCCGTAGGCCTGGGATGGTTCCCCTCCTTTGGAAGCGGCGACGGCGGCTTGGACCGGATCTGGCACCTCACCCTCCCCGCACTCGCCTTGGGCATCACCTATATCGCGATGGTGGCCAGGGTGACGCGCTCCTCCATGAACGAGCAACTGCTCCGCGAACACGTCGAAGTTGCAACCAGCCGGGGCCTCACCCGCGGATCCGTGGTGGCACGCCACGTGTTACGCAACGCCCTGGGACCCATCCTGACCGTCAGCGGCGTGCTGGTGGCCGGCCTCCTCGTCTCCAGCGCGATCATCGAGCGGACGTTCGGCCTGTCCGGCATCGGCCAGCTCCTGGTGCAGTCCATTGACAGGCTGGACTTCGCCGTCGTCCAAGCGATCGTCATGGTGGTGGTTGCCGCGTTCGTTGTGGTGAACACCGTGGTGGACCTCGTCCAACCCCTCATTGATCCGCGTATCGCGGCCGGAACGGAGTCCCGATGACCTTGGCCATCCAGCTGCCGCAGGCAGGCCTTAGCCGTTACGGCAGCCTCCTGTCACCCATGGCGTGGGGCGCGCTCGCCGTTGCCGCCGCCGTCGTGCTTCTTTCCCTGTTCGCCCCGGTCCTGGCGCCGTATGACCCGGACTATGTGGACCTCAACAACGTCCTGGCCGGTCCCAGCGGGCAACATCTGCTGGGCACCGACGCGCTGGGCCGGGACCTCCTGAGCCGGCTCATGCACGGTGGACGGACCTCGCTCCTGGGACCCACCATCGTGGTGATCGGGTCCACTGTGCTGGGACTTCTGCTTGGCTTGGTGGCCGGCTGGTCCGAAGGCTGGCTGGGCAAGGTCCTTGGCCGGGTTTTCGACCTTCTCTTCGCTTTTCCCGCACTGCTGATGGCCATGCTCGCCATCGCCCTGTTCGGTAAGGGGCTCTTTGCTCCGATCCTGGCCATGACCATCGCCTATGTTCCGTACGTTGCCAGGCTCGCGCAATCCCTGGTGGTGGCTGAACGCAGCCGGCCCTACGTCCAGGCGTACCGCGTGCTGGGGTTCCGGACGCCGTGGGTGGTGCTGGGGAGGGTGCTGCCCAACCTCATTCCCACAGTCGGCGCCCAATCCACGCTGAACTTCGGTTACGTGCTGGCCGACCTCGCAGCGCTCTCCTTCATCGGACTGGGCGTCCAACCGCCCACCAGCGACTGGGGAGCCATGATCGAGGAGTCCCGCGGCGCCCTGCTGGGTGGGTACATCCTGCCCGCCTTCTGGCCCGCCTTGGTAGTGGTCCTGGTAGTGGTGGCCGTCAACGTCATCGGCGAGGAACTCTCAGACCGCATCGGAGGAAAACTTTCATGAGCCAGCTGTTGCAGATCGAAAACTTTACGCTCGGGTTTCCGGGCCGTCCGCCGCTGCTGGACAGCGTTTCCCTGCACGTGGACGACGGCGAAGCGGTCGCCTTGGTGGGGGAGTCCGGCTCAGGCAAGTCCCTGACCACCCGGGCCGCACTGGGCTTGTTTCCCGGCGGTGCACAGTCCTCCGGCCTCGTGTCGGTGCAGGGCCTCGATACCCTGACGGCCGGCAAGCAACGGCTGATGGAGCTGCGCCGCAAGCATGCTTCGATGATTTTCCAGGACCCCCGGGCCGGCATCAATCCGGTCCGGACCGTGGGGGACTTCCTCACGGAAACACTCGTGCGGTTTGAGGGTCTGGCCCGCGCCGAAGCCACCGAACGCGCCGTGAAGCAACTGGAGCAAGTGGGGCTTCGGCGGGCCAAGGAACTCATGGACCAGCACCCGCACCAGCTCTCGGGCGGCATGCTCCAGCGGGTCATGATTGCCGCTGCGCTCCTGAATTCACCGGATCTGCTGCTCTGCGACGAGCCCACGACGGCCCTGGACGTCACCACCCAGGCCGGGATCGTGCGGCTCCTGCGCGAGGAACAACAGTCCCGCGGTATGGGCATGCTGTTCATCACGCACGACCTGAACCTGGCCGCGAGCCTGTGCGAACGCGTCTACGTGCTCCGTCGCGGCGAAGTGGTGGAACACGGACCAACCCGGACCGTGTTCCTGGCGCCCCGGCAGGACTACACGCGGCAGCTGGTGGAGGCGACGCCTGTGATTGAGGTGGGTGCCGGTTCTGCGCCGGAGACGGCGGGATCTCCCCTGCTGCAGGTTTCCGGGCTCACCAAGACCTACCAACTGCCCCGCGGCGACGTCATCACTGCCTTGGACGATGCCGGCTTCAGCCTTCCCGAGGGCGGTTCACTGGGGGTGGTGGGCGAGTCCGGCTCCGGAAAATCCACCCTTGCCCGGCTGGTGGTGGCCCTCGAAACCGCCAGCTCAGGCGAACTCACGCTCCGCGGCGTCCCCAGGCCACACCGGCCGTTGAAGGCCTCCGAGCGGAAAGTCCTGGCCAAGGAAGTGCAGATTGTGTTCCAGGACCCTTACCTTTCCCTGGACCCGCGCATTCCGGTAGGCAATGCTGTGGCCGATGTCTTCCGCCTGCACCAGAAGCAAGGACGCAAGGAAGCCAAGGACAGTGCACGCGATCTCCTGGCGCGGGTGGGGATCGGGCCCGAACGGTTCGACGCTCGGCCCCGTGCCCTCTCCGGTGGCCAGAGGCAGCGTGTCGCCTTGGCCAAAGCCCTTGCCGCCCGTCCCAGGCTCTTGGTGTTGGACGAGGCCACCAGCGCCCTGGACGTCTCTGTCCAGGCCCAGGTGCTGGACCTCGTGGAGGAGCTGCGGGACCAGTTCGGACTCACCATCCTGTTCGTCACCCATGACCTCGCGGTGGTCTCGCGCATTTGTTCCGAGCTGATCGTGATGCATCAGGGCCGGATCGTGGAGCAGGGTCCCACGGCGCGAATCCTTGAGGACCCCGGAGACGACTACACCCGGAACCTCATCGCCTCCCGTCCCCGGCCCTTGTGGGACGCAGAGCCGGTCTCTGCCTGACCGGTTCCTAGATCACCGATTGAAACAGGAGAACCTCCCGTGAAGACCACCGTTTTCGAACGGAATGTCCCGCAGGCCGCCGTCGTATCCCGTGCGCTGGAAGGTGCCGCCCACCGGCCTTTTTGGATCGACGACCTGAAGGACTCAGCAACTCGCTACCCCCAGCTCGACGGCGATGCTGCCGCCGACCTTGTGATCATTGGTGGCGGATACACCGGCCTCTGGACGGCGCTGCGTGCCAAGGAACGCGACCCCGGCCGGACAGTGATCCTGGTGGAAGCAGAACACGTGGCCTGGGCCGCGTCCGGCCGCAACGGCGGCTTCTGCGAGGCCAGCCTCACCCACGGCCATGAGAATGGCAGGAACCGTTGGCCGGACGAGCTGGAGACCCTTGACCGGCTGGGCATGGAAAACCTGGACCGCATGCAGGAAGCCGTGGAGAAATACGGCATGGACTGCGATTGGGAGCGGACGGGTGAGCTCAACGTTGCTGTCGAACCCCACCAGGTTGCCTGGCTCAAGGACGACGACAGCCTGGGGAGCGTCTTCCTGGACCAGGCAGCCATCCAGGCCGAGGTCAACTCGCCTACATACCTGGCGGGCCGCTGGCACAAGGACTCCGTGGCGATGGTCCATCCGTACAAGCTCGGCCTCGAACTTGCGCGGGTGGCAACGGAGTTGGGTGTGCGGATCTTTGAAGGCACGCGCGTGCGTGAACTCAAGGACCATGAGGACGGCGTCACTGTGGTTACCGAACGGGGGAGCGTTGAGGCCGGGCACGTCGTCCTTGGCACCAATGTGTTCCCGTCCCTGCTCAAGCGGAACCAACTCATGACCGTGCCGGTGTACGACTACGCCCTCATGACCGAGCCCCTCACTGCGGAACAACTGGAGTCCATCGGCTGGGGTAAACGGCAAGGCATCGGGGACGTGGCCAACCAGTTCCACTACTACCGCATCACCAAGGACCACAGGATCCTGTTTGGTGGCTATGACGCCCTGTACTTCTGGGGCCGGCGGGTGGACCAGCGGCACGAGCATCAGCCCGCCACGTGGGAGAAGATCGCCTCCCACTTCTTCACCACGTTCCCGCAATTGGAGGGCCTGAAGTTCACGCACAAGTGGGCTGGCCCCATCGATTCGAGCACACAGTTCTGCGCGTTCTTCGGCACTGCGCGGAAGGGCCGTGTGGCGTACGCTGCCGGGTTCACCGGGCTGGGTGTGGGTGCCACGGCGTTTGCTGCCGATGTGCTCCTGGATCTTTTGGCCGGCCTCGACACCGAGCGCACGCGGGTGGAGATGGTCCGGAAACGCCCGCTGCCATTCCCGCCTGAGCCGCTGGCCTCCCTGGGCATCAACCTGACCCGGTGGTCCATGGACCGGGCCGACCACAACCAGGGGAAACGGAACCTCATCCTCAAAGCGCTCGACGCCGTGGGGCTGGGTTTCGACTCCTGAGTCTCCCCGTTGTGGGGCCTGGTCTGCGCGTTTAGATCCCGGGGATGCGTGGAGAGCGGGCCTCGCAATGCAGGGTGGTTAGCGTTTGGGGGCCGGTTTGCGTTGGCCGGAAGCGTTCGACGCCGGCCGCCTGGCTGGCGTCGTTGGCGTACGGGGTGCGGGGCGCTTGGCGGGTGTCCCGGCGCGGGGCGCCGGTTTGCGCGGCGCTGGGGTGCGCTTTGCCGCCGTCGAGGGTCGTTTGGTGGGGACAGCGGCACGCGATCCGAACGAGGGCACTACGGCCCCGAGGAACAGCACCGCCAGTGTCCCAACACCGGCCGCGGCAGCCAGGTAGAAGTAGATGTCGGAGTCCTGGGTGCTGCTGGCACTGCCCAAGGCGTTGGCATCCTGGTTGAAGGCGATGCCCCACATCCTCAGGAACGCGATGCTGCAGCCAATGAAGAGGCTGGTGCCCACTGCGCCAAGGAGGACCACGAGGTAGCGGCGGCGGTTGAAGACCTGGACGAGGGACGCAAGATAGCAGACCAGCACAGCGCCGAGGAACAGGTACAACACCAGTTCCTCGAGCACCACCGCTGCCAGTACCAACAGCCCGAGGGAGACGAACGCGGCCACCACCGCAAGCTTCCCGCTGTTCCCCATGTGACGCATGAGGTTAATCATCGCCGACCGAGTGGCCGCGCCACGCCGTCGTACATTGCAGTTGAATACCGTTAGGGAAAGCCAGTTACTTGATGACGTATCCGTGCATGATGGTCATCACAGCTGCGACGCTTTGCTCACGGGTCCGCTCCGGGTTGTATGTCTGACGGTCCAGGCCCACCACAAAGATTGCCCCGAAGATCGCCGCCTCCAAGGAACCGCGGGCAATGGACTCGTTGACCTTGTACCCGGACGCCACGCTTTCCACAGCCGAGCCGATCACAGCCAGCAGCTCAGCACGGAGTTCGGCGAACACGGCGCTCCACTCGCCGGGCGTGCGCCAGTTTTCACTGACCCACAAGCGTGCGAAGGAGGGGTAGTCGTCCATGAATTCCATGGCCTGGCCCACCATGTTGTTCATGGACTCCAAGGGGTCGCTGGCCTGTCCACGAACATCCTGGAGCCGGAGCAGCATGATGTCCACGCCGTGCCGGAGCAACTGGGCGATGAGGTCCGATTTGCTGCCGAAGTTGTAGTAGACAGTGCCCTTGGAGACCCCGGCCGCGGCGGCGATTTCGTCCACCGTTACCCCAGCGGCGCCGCGCTCGCCGATCAGCTCCATGGAGGCTTCGAACAGGCGCTGCTTGGTGGCGTTGGTGCGTTCCGGCCGGAGCTTCTTTTCTGCAGGGCCGGCGGGGACGGGCTCAGTGGTGCTCATACTGCGATCTCCGGCTTCAGCGTCTTGAGGGTCCACACCTTGTGCTTGCGGACGGCGAGCGTGGACAGCGCCATTCCCAGCAAAGTGTATCCAAGGAGGCCAAGGACAGTCGGCCAGATCATGCTGAGTTCGCCTCCGTAGATCAAGTGCCTCATGCCGGTGACCACGTAACCCATGGGCAGGACCTCGTGCACCACGTGCAGCGGCATGGGGGTGGTCTGCCACGGGAACGTGCCGCCCGAGGACACCAGTTGCAGGACCAGCAGGATCAGCACCACGAACTTGCCCGGTGTCCCCATCAGCGCCACGATGCCCTGGATGATCGCGCTGAACGCCATCACCGCGGCCAACATGAACAGCCACATTCCGATGGGGTGGGCGGGGTTCAAGCCGAGGCCCAGGTTCACCACGAGGGTGAGGATGGTGGCCTGCAGGACCGAGACGACGAAGAACGGCAGCCAGCCTCCGACGGCGATTTTCCAGGCGGGGGCGTTGGACGCCAAGGCCCGCTGGGTGATGGGCCGCATGGCCTGGACCAGCATGAAGACGCCGATCCACAGTGCCAGGGTCAGGAAGAAGGGTGCCAGGCCGGCGCCGTAGGAACCTGCCTTGGCTTGGGAAACGTTGTCCACGGCGACGGGATCAGCGATCACCTTGGACACGCTGCTCTTCTGCTCATCATTCGGGTTGGGGATCTCTCCCGCGCCCTTGGCCAGTTCCGTGGCCAGGGTGTGGGCGCCGTCGGAGGCTGTGACTCCACCGCTGGCAAGCTGTCCCGCGCCGTCGTCCAGTTGGCGGGCGCCGTCGTCGAGCTTGGCAGCACCGTCCAAAGCGGTCTGCTGGCCGGCAGCCAGCGTGGCTGCACCGGTGTTCAGTTGTCCGGCACCGGCAGCAGCCTGCGAGATGGCGTCGGTCAACGTTGGTGTTGCCGCGGCGAGCTTGGAAGCTCCCGCGCTCACGGCGGCCGAACCGTCCGAGAGCTGCTGGATCTTGGCGGCATCGCCGGAAATCTTGGCCTTTGCGTCCGTGACGGGGCCCGAAGCAGCAGCGGCGTCGAAGTCCGCCAGGACCTTGTCGGCCTGCTCCTGGGTCAGCACGCCAGCGGTAACCAGCCGGGCGTTGGACTCGACGACGCGGTTCCGGAGGCCCTTGTCCGCCGCTTCAAGCTGCCCGACGACGTCCTGGACTTTCGCGTTCAGCTCGGCGTTGCCGGCGGCTACTTGCGCGGCACCGTCGGCCAGCTTCTTGGAGTCGGCCGGGAGGGTGGAGGTCTTGTTCTTCAGTTCCGTGAGGCCTGAACTCAACTGGCTGGCGCCGGTGTTGAGTTGCACCGCACCGTCACGCAGCTTGGTTTGCCCCGCCACGAGTTGATCGGCACCGGTCACCAACTGGGTGGTGCCGTCGTGGAGGGTGCCGGCGCCGTCGCTCAGCTTCCCCACGCCCGTGGCCAGTTCCGAGGCTCCGTCCGCCGCTTTAACGATCGAGGAATGGATGGTGCCGAACCCGGTGAGGAGCTGGTTGGCGGTTTCCTCGCCCACTTCCTTTGCCACGGTGGAATGCACGGCCGTGGTGAGCTTGTCCACGATGGTGCTCAACAGGTAGTTGTTGGCGTCGTTGGTGGTGACGTGAAGCATGGCCTGGTTGGCGGCGTCGAAGCTGCCGGGGGAGACCAGGTTGGCGGAGAAGTCCTTGGGGATCCGCAGCGCGAAGGCGTACTCGCCCGTGCGGACACCGGCGTCTGCGTCCTCGGCGCTGGAGACCGGCTTCCAGTTGAAGACGTGGCCCTCAACCAGGCTGTCCGCTACTTTCCGGCCGGCCTGCAGCTCGGTGCCGTCCGATGATGTGGCGCCTGTGTCCTCGACTACCAAAGCGGCGTCGATCTGGTTCAGGTTGCCGTACGGATCCCAGTTCGCGTAAAGGTACACGGCGCCGTAGAGCAACGGCACCATGGTCAGGGCGAGGATGGTCAGCTTGGGCAGGAGCCCGCCGGTCATGCGCTTGAGTTCGGAGCGGGCGAGCCGCAGAACAGTCACTTTGCAGTCCTTTGGAGGTTTTCGGAGTCAGGTTCGGCAGCGGCTTTAGGTGCTGCTGGAGTTTCGGGCGTTTCCGGGTCTTCCGGGGCCGGCTTGGCCGCGTGCTTGGCTTTGGGCTCATCGGCCGGCTGGAGCTCGGCGGCCGGCTGGAGCTCGACGGCGGTGCCCGGCTTTGGCTGGGCGGGCTGAGGTTCGGAGGGGGCGGGTTCCGCTTCCGGTTCAGGGGGGTGAGCGACAGAGTTGCCGATCACCGCTGCGGCTCCGGTCCAGTTGTCCGGGAGGGCACCTACGACGGCGACGACGGCAAGCGGCCGCCCGGCGTCGGACGCCAGCGCCTGAAGTCGCGGCAACCACGCCGCGGGATCGGCGCTGTGGCGGTCCGGGGAGTCAACCACGAGGAGGTCGGTGGCTGGATCAGCCAAGGCAAGCGCGGTCAGGAGTTCAAGGCGGCGGCCGGCCGGAATCTGTTCGATCCAGAGTCCCGCGATGTCCTCGAAGCTGTTGACCTTCAGCCACGGCTTGCTCAGCAGTGCACCGCGGTAGCGGCGGGGGATGAGGGAGAGGTCTTCGGTGACGAGGTCGCGGACGCTGAGGTGCTGCTCGGGCTCGTTGACGCCGGGGGAGTCCACGAGGGCGCTTGCGAGGCGGATCTTCTTGGTCTTGGTGGTGGTGTCCCAGCTGAGGACGCCGTTGCTTGGCTTCATGCGGCCACTCAAGGCCAACGCCAGGGCCGTCCGCTGGTCCTGGCCCTCTCCGGCAACGAGCAGGAGTTCGCCGCGGCGGACTTGAAGGGACGTGGCTGGAAGGAGATCGTCCCGGCGGCCGTTGATCTGGAGTTGCTGTACGGACAGCACAATGAAGCCTTTCGCAGAAATGGTGTCTGCGAAAAGTCTAACTGAACTGACTGGTCAGTTCAAATAGAAATTAGAGTCCGTACTTTTCCAAGAGTCGCAGCCACACTTCGCTGATGGTGGGATACGAGGGAACCGCGTGCCAGAGCCTGTCCAAGGGAACCTCGCCAACAATGGCTATGGTTGCCGAGTGGAGGAGTTCGGCCACCCCCGGGCCTACGAAGGTGGCACCGAGGATGACCTTGCGATCCTCATCCACCACGATCTGCGCCCACCCCTTGTAATCAGGGGAGTGCAGCTGGGAACCGGATACGTTGATGGGGAGTTCCACGCCGGTGACGTTCTTGCCCTGCAACAACGCCTGCTCCAGGCTTGGGCCCACGGAGGCGACCTCGGGGTCGGTGAACACCACGCTCGGGACCGCGTGATCGTTGGCGGTGTGGGCCCACGGGCTCCACGGCTGGGGCGTGCCCTTGAGCTTGCCGTTGGCCCGGGCCACGATGGCGTCACCGGTAGCGCGGGCCTCGTACTTGCCCTGGTGGGTCAGGAGTACCTTGCCGGCGGCGTCGCCGGCGGCGTAGAGCCAGAGCCCGCTCGTGCCATCGCTCGCTGGGCCTTCAACGAGTCCGCTGGATTCGGTGGTAAGCCGGAGTGGTTTGCCGTTCTGAGCCTCGACGCCCACATTCTCCAAGCCCAGGTTGGCCAAGGCGGGGTGCCTTCCCGAGGCCACCAGGAGCTTATCGGCGGTGACTGTCTTGCCGTCGAACGCGACCGTCACCGAGCCGTCGTCGTTCGTCCCGACCTTCTGGACATCGGTATGAACGTGGACGGACACGCCATCGGCGCGGAGCCCGGCCAGGACCAGGTTCGCGGCTTCCTCCGGGTAACTGCTCAGCAGTCGGCCGCGGGCAATCAGGGTCACGTCGGAGCCGAGACGGGCAAACGCCTGCGCCATTTCCACACCCGCCACGCCGCCGCCGAGCACGGTGAAGCGCCGGGGGACTTCCTTGGCTGCCGTGGCCCCGCGGGTCGTCCAGAACGGGACGTCCTTCAAGCCCTCGATATCGGGGATGGTGGGGGTTGATCCCGTCGCGACCACCACGGCATGGTGTGCCTTGAGTGCGTAGCTGTTGCCGTCGAGGCCATCAACCTGGACCTCGCGGGGGCCGGTGATGCGGCCGCGTCCACGGATCAACTCGATGCCGGCGCTGTCCAGCCATTCCACCTGGCTGCCGTCCTGCCAGTTATTGGTGAACCAATCCCTATGCTTGAGTGCGGCCTGGGCATCGACCACCCCGGTAACGGCCTCGGACGCGCCCGGGACAACTTGCGCGGCGTGCAGGACACTTCCTGGCCGGAGCAATGCCTTGGACGGGATGCATGCCCAGTAGGAGCACTCGCCGCCCACCAATTCGCTCTCGACAATCACCGCCGTCAGGCCGCCTCGGACCACCCGGTCCGCTACGTTTTCCCCCACGGCGCCCGCGCCGATCACGATTACATCGAATTCCCGGGAGCTCTCGGCAGTCATGGGGAAAGCCTACGCCGGGTGAGCACGGGTTGTGAGGCCCGCTTTGCGGGCTTCGCGTGGGTTTTGGGGCGCAGGGCGGGCCTCGTACGTGGCAGTTTGTCCGAATAGTGGGATCTGTATCTCAAAATATGGGACGGCTGACTAATCTGGGGTGCATGGAAGAAGAGCTGAAACCTTTTGTCGACTGGAGTTGGTGCGCGGACAACCCCGGGAAGTTCGTTCTTGCAGATTGCCGCTGGTATCTCGATGGCTCATCCGGGAGCGATGCGTATCGGCGCGGCCATCTTCCCGGGGCCGTCTTCATCGACCTGGACCAGTGGTTGTCCGGGCCGGCATCCCCTGAGGCCGGGAGGAACCCGTTGCCGGACCCCGAAGTATTCGCCGAGGGCATGCGGCAAGCGGGTATCAGTGACTCGGATGCGGTGATCGCCTACGACGACGCAGGTGGAGTCATCGCGGCCAGGCTCGTGTGGATGCTCCGGTCGACGGGACACAATGCAGCGATCCTCAACGGAGGCATGGCCGCTTACCCGGGAGAGCTCACAGCCCAAACACCTCCGCCACGCAGAGGGTTTTTCTCGGCACAATCCTGGCCCGGGCGCCTGCTCACCGATATCTCCGAGGTATCTGACGGCAAGTACCCCGTCATCGACGCGCGCAACCGTGACCGCTTCGATGGACTCCAGGATCCCGTGGACCCCCGCCCTGGACACATACCCGGGGCCGTGAACGTCCCGTGCCGCGGAAACCTCCACCCTTTGGGACATCTGCTGCCCGAGCTTGAGATTCGCGCGAACTTCGAACGCGCTGGCGTTTCGTCCGCAGGGAACACTGTCTCCTACTGCGGCTCAGGGGTGACCGCCTGCCACAACCTGCTGATGATGGAACAACTGGGAATGGGCCACGGCAAGCTGTTCGTCGGCGGATGGTCCCAGTACTCCCGCGCGCAGGAGCGGCCAGTGGCGGGGGTGTCACCGGGGTTGTGAGGCCTGCTTTGCGGGCTTGGCGTGGGTTTTGGGGCGCAGAGCGGGCCTAGCAACACAGGGTTACGCGTGCAGTGCGCCCTTGAACCAGCCCGTAATCGACGCCGGGTGGGTGATCGCAGTCCCCACCACTACGGCGAACGCACCGGCATCAAGGGCCTGCCGCGCGTGAGCCGGGGTATGGATGCGGCCCTCCGCGATGAGCGGCTTGCCCAGTCCGGCGGAAGCGATCTGCTCCAACAAATCCAAGTCCGGGCCGTTCGTTTTCGGGCGCTCGCCGGTGTAGCCGGCCAATGTCGTACCGATCAGGTCTGCCCCGGCGTCAACAGCTGCCGCTGCGTCGTCGAGGGACCCGCAATCGGCCATCACCAGCGCGTGGGACCCAGCGTGGATGCCGGCCACCGTTTCGGCGAGGGAAAGCCCATCCGGGCGTGCCCTGCGCGTTCCATCGATCGCCACCACATGAGCCCCGGCATTCGCCACGGAGAGTGCATGACGGAGCGTGGGGGTGATGAACACGCCGTCGTGGCCGTCTTTCCAGAGGCCAATGACCGGAACTTCGACGGCGGCACGCGTGAACTGCACGTCGGCCAACCCTTGTACGCGGACAGCCGCAGCGCCACCGATGACAGCCGATGCGGCCACCTGGCCGGTGGTGCGGGGATCGCGCATGGGCTCGCCGGGGTATGCCTGGCAGGAAACGATCAGTTGGGAGCGGAGGGCTTCAAGGCCTTCGGGTGTGAGGATCATGATGTTCCCTTACTTACGGACTGCTTAAGGACGAGTTTCGCAGCGCCAACGATGGCGGCTGTGTTGCCAAGGGTGGCCCGGACTACGGGCACGGAAGTCAACGGGGCAAGCAGTTCTTGGCGCAGGGCAGTTTCCATGGGTTTCCACCAGAGCTCTCCGGCGTCGGCCAGACCACCGGAGACCACCACAGTTTCAGGATCAAGGATGTTGATGAGTCCGCCCACGGCTTGTCCGGCAGCGGCTGCGCCAACACCGATGGCACGCACAGCGGCGGCGCGGCTGCCAGCGGAGTCAGCGCCAGCACCGCCGTCGTGCGCGTCAGGGACAGAAGATGCAAGGGCAAACACGCCCCGGGTGTCCACAGCCTCGTCCGAAGACCCGCCAAACCGCAAGTACGCCTCATGGATGGCTGGCCCGGAAGCGATAGCCTCGACGTGCCCGGTTCCACCGCAAACGCAGGCCAAAGGACGCCCGGAAAACACCGCAAAGGGTGAAGCAAAGTGCCCCACATGCCCGCCGACAAAACGGTGCCCCAAGACGGGAGCGCCGTCCAAGACAAAACTGCCGCCCACGCCCGTCCCGAACGCCACCATGAGTGAGCTGGAGGAACCTGCCGCCGCGCCAAGCCAGGCTTCGCCGAGAGCGTGCGCATGGACGTCGTTGACGGCCCGCACCGCAGCAGCCGGCAGCGAAAGCCGCGCAGCAAGCCCGGCCACAAGCGCAGTCCCGGCCCAGCCATGAATCGCGTCGGTCGCAGACACAACGGACCCAACAACAGCGTCAATAACCCCCGCGGAGCCGATGCCGACGCCGGAAACCGAAAGTCCGGCGTCGGCAGCGCGCTCCACCAAGCCCGCGATCAGCGCAGCGGTGGCATCGAGGATGGCTTCGCCACCAGCCCGGTTCAACGTCGGAATGGTCTCCGACATCAACACGTCGCCAGAAGGGGCAACAACCCCGGCGGCGGTTTTCGTGCCGCCGAGGTCAACGCCGATCACATGGGTCATGGAAGCGGTCATGGAACCTTAGACCAGCCCGTTCCGCTCCAGAATTGAACGAATTGCAGCCGTCTCGGAATCGTTCAGGGAAAGCATCGGCGAGCTCATCGTGTTGGACTCGATGACGCCCATCACCTGCAGCGCGGTCTTGAACGCACCCAGACCAGCGGCTCCGCCGGACACGCGGCCATTGGGGGTGTAGACGATCTCGAAGACGTCGGCCAAGCGGTCCTGCTCCCTTGACGCGAGAGCCCAGTCGCCAGCCTGGGCGGCGTCGAACAGTCGACGGTAGCCGGCCGGGTCAACGTTGCCGAGGCCGGGGACAACACCCTGCGCGCCGCCCAGGAGGGCGCCGTCCACCACAACTTCGTGACCGGTGAAGATGTCGAAGTTGGGGATGTCTTTTGCCGCGAGGAGCAGCTGGCGGAAGGAGACGTCGTCGCCGGAGGAGTCCTTGACGCCGGCAAGGACGCCATCGCGGCCGAGCCGGACCAGGAGGTCGGTGGGGAGCTTGAAGTGCGTGCGGACCGGGACGTCGTAGGCGAAGATCGGTTTCTCGATGGCGGCGTGGATGCTACGGAAGTGCGTTTCGGTCTCCGCGGCATTGCCAATGGCGTAGTACATGGAGGTGACCACGATCGCGTCGGCGCCGAGGTCAACCACCTTGCGCGCTTCTTCGATGACGCGGTTGGTGGTTTGTTCGTTGGCGCCCACGATCAGCGGGACGGCTCCCGCGTTGGCGTCGGCGATGGTGGAGACCACCAGCTCACGCTCGTCGTTGGTCATGTAGGGGACTTCGCCGGAGGAGCCCAGGACGAAAAGTCCGGACACACCGCCGTCGATCAGGTGCTTGGTGACGTTCTTCAGCGACGCGGTGTCGATGCTGCCGTCGGCGTGGCGGGGGGTGATGACCGGGGGGATGACGCCCTGGAACTGAGTGGACACAGAATTCTCCGTTGTTTGTAGCTTGTGAAGGGAAAAACTAGATGTGGAGCAGGCTTGGCGCGGCGCCGAGCAGCTTCTTGGTGTAGTCGTTGCTGGGGTTGTCGAAGACCTGGGTGGCTGTGCCCTGCTCGACGATCTTGCCGAAGTACATGACGCAGATGCGGTCCGAGACGTACCGGACGGTCTGGATGTCGTGCGAGATGAATACCATGCCGAGGTTCAGCTGGGTCTTCAGGTCGGACAGCAGGTTCAGGACCTGCGCGCGAACCGAAACGTCCAAGGCCGACGTCGGCTCGTCCGCCACGATGATGTCCGGATCCAAGGCCAGTGCGCGGGCGATCGCCACACGCTGGCGCTGGCCGCCGGAAACCTGCGACGGCGTCACTTCAGCTGCCGATTGCGGCAAGCCAACCAGCGCCAACAGTTCCTTGACCTTGGCAGCGCGGGAGGCTGCGTTGCCGATGCCATGGATCTGCAGCGGATCCGTCAGGATGTCCTGGATGGTCATGCGGGGGTTCAGTGCCGTCGCCGGATCCTGGAAGACCACGGAAACTGAGCGGCCGAACTGCTTGCGCATCGCTGCGTTCCGCTTGATGGCGGGCTTTCCATGGAACAGAACCTTGCCCGACGTCGGCGGCTGCAGTCCCACGAGCACTGAAGCGAGCGTGGACTTGCCGCAGCCGGACTCACCGACGATGCCCACGGTTTCGCCGCGGCTGATGGTGAAGTCCACGCCGTCCACGGCTTTGACGATGTTCGGGCGGAACAGGCCACCGGTGCGTGCATGGTGGTAGACCTTGACGTCTTTGAGCTCGATGACCGGCTTTCCGGTTGATTCACTCATTTCGCGTCCTCCTTCAAATGGCTGGCCCAGTAGTGGTCGGCATCGTCTCCGTTCGCTGTGGCAACCGTGGTGAGGACCAGCGTCTGGTGGGGATCGGCGTCGGCGCGCAGCGAGCGGGCCGCGAAGCGGTCTCCTGTTGCAAAGTCCCGCGGGGACGGGACAGTGCCGGGGATCTGGTGGAGGCGGACAGCGTCGGCCTCGATGGAGAGGACCGCACCCAGCAAGCCGCGGGTGTACTCGTGCTTGGGGTTCTGCAGCAGTTCGGAGGCCTGTGCGGATTCAACCACCTGGCCGGCGTACATGACCGTGATGCGGTGGGCCAGGGAGGCCACCAACGCGAGGTCGTGGCTGACGAACACCATCGCGAAACCGAGCTGTTCGCGCAGTTCGTTGAGCAGATCCACAACCTGCTTCTGGACGGTGACATCCAGGGCGGTGGTGGGCTCGTCAGCAACAACAATCTTCGGCGAACGGGACAGGGCCATGGCGATCAGCACGCGTTGGCGCTGGCCGCCGGAGAGCTCGTGCGGGTAGCTGGCGAGGGTCCGGACGGGATCCAGTTTCACCATTTCCAACAGCTCGGCAGGAGTCTTGCGACCCCCGCGCTTGGTCAGCTGTTCCATCTGGTCCTTGATCTTCATGGACGGGTTCAGGGAGCTCAACGCGTCCTGGTAAACCATGGCAATCTGCTCACCGCGCAGGCCCTCATAGGCTTTGGGGTTGCTGTGCTTGGTGGCGGAGTCCAGGAGTTCCTTGCCATCGAACTTGATGGAACCGGTGACCTGGGCGGTCTTGGGCAGCAGGCCCATGACTGCGAGCGAGGTGATGGACTTGCCACAACCGGACTCACCCACCAGGCCCATGGTCTCGCCTTCGCGGACAGTGAAGGAGACGTTGTCCACGATTGCGATGTCGCCGAAGCGGCCGGGGAAGCGGATGGACAGGTTCTTGACTTCCAGCACATTGCGGGCCCCGGAAGAGACCTGCGGGAGGCGGTCGGTGCGCTTCGCTTCGATGGCTGCCAGGAGCTCCAACTCGCGGTCCAGGAGGAGGTGCGGGTTGGCGGCGGCCAGCTTCACATCGGTGAGGACGGCTGACGTACCCACCTCAGAAGTGGCGGTGTCGCCGGAAGCGGCACGGACGCCGTCGAGCTCGTGTTCCTCAACTACGGAGGGCTGGGCGACGGAGGTTGCGACCTCGGTGTCCACGGCCACAATTGCGGTGGATCCGTCGTCGTCCTTTACTACGGGTGCGCGGCGCAGTTTCGGGTTCACCATGGCGTCGGTGAGGCCTTCGGCCAGGATGTTCAAGGAGAGCACCGTCAACAGGATGGTGACACCGGCGAAGGTGGTGGCCCACCAGCCGCCGGACAGGACCAGGTTGCGGCCGTAGGAAATGACGTTGCCCCATGATGGCGCCGGGTCCTGGACGCCTGCGCCGAGGAAGGACAGCGAGGCTTCGAGGATGATGGCGTCGGCCACCATGACCGTGGCGAACACCAGTACCGGAGCTGCGGTGTTGCGGACGATGTGCTTGACCAGGATGTAGAACCGTCCTGCACCAATCACGCGCTCGGCACGGACGTAGTCTTCGCCATACTGGGCCAGGACGTTGGCGCGGACCACTCGGGCCAGCTGCGGGGTGTAGATGATGGCGATCGCGATGATGATGGTGGGAACCGAGTTGCCGAAAGCAGCCAGCAGCACGGCCGCCAGCGCGATGCCGGGGAATGCCATGAGGATGTCCATGAGCCGCATGATGATCTCGTTCACGGATTTGCTGGACGTCGCGGCGAAGGAGCCGAGGAGCGCACCGGCAAGGATGGCCAAGGCCACCGCGCCGAGGCCGATCATCAGCGATGACTGTGCACCAAAGAGGAGGCGCGAGAAGATATCCCGGCCCAGCCGGTCAGTGCCGAAGAAGTGTTCTGCGCCCGGCGGGGTGGCCGGAATGAAGGTCTCCAGCGGATCGTGCGGGGCGATGACCGGTGCGAAAATGGCCGCCAGAACAATCATGATGAGGAAGAGCAGGGCGATACGGGAGCCCCAGGGCAGGGCCTTGAAACGAATGCCCGGGGCACTTAGCCGTTCTGCGAGCTTGCTGCGCATGAGCTATACCGTCCTGATTCGGGGGTTGATAAGCAGGTAGAGAAGGTCCACCACGATGTTCACCAGAACGAAGGTGACGGAGATGGTGAGCACCACGCCCTGGACCAGGTTGACGTCCAGGTTGGTGATGCCGTTGAGGATCAGTTGGCCCATGCCGGGGAGGGCGAAGATCATTTCAATCACGACGGCGCCACCCAGCAGGTAGCCGACGCGGAGTCCCAGCACGGTCACCGGGGTGACGAGCGCGTTGCGGAGGACGTTCTTGGAGACGACCTCGCGGTAGGGGACGCCGTTGCCGATGGCGGTGCGGACGTAGTCACGGTCCAGCTCTTCCACCATCGAGGTGCGGACCACCCGGATCAGCGATGCTGAGACGGGGATGCCAAGCGCGAGGGCCGGGAGGGCCATCGAGTTGAGCCAACCGCCGAAGCCGGACTCCGGCGTCGCAATTCCGCCCGAGGGGAACATCGGGTTCTCGCCCAGCGCGAACCACTGGATGAGCAGGATGCCCAGCCAGAACGATGGCGTGGCGATCGCTGCAATGGAGAAGACGCGGACCAACTGGTCCTGCCACTTGTCGCGGTACAGGGCGCCGAGGATGCCGAACGCGAGGGAAAGCACGATCGCGATGAGCACGCCCAGGAAGGTGAGCTGGAGCGTCAGGGGGAACGCCGAGCCAATCATGGATGCCACCGACTTTGCCGGCGGGGTGGTGACGCCGAGGTCGAACTGCAGGAGCTTTCCGAGGAAGCGGAAGTACTGCAGGACCAGGGGATCGTTCAGGCCATTGTCCTGGCGGTACTGCTGCTTGGCTTCTTCACTGGCGCCGTCACCGAGGGCGGAGCTTGCCTGGTCGCCGGGGGCGGCCTGCAGGACGAGGAAGACGAGCAACGTAATGCCCAGGATCATCAATGGCAATGCTGCAAGCCTGCGGCCAAGCAGACGCAATATCGTGACCAATTTGTTCTCCGGTTGGTTGGGTGCTGCTGGTTGCGGGGCCCGCTCTGCGGGCTATTTGGGGGATTCAGGCCGCAGAGCGGGCCCCACAACTCGAAGGGTGCTTTAGGCGGTTCGTCCGACGTCGACGAATGACAAGCCGGTGGTGGGCAGGGGCTGGAAGCCGTTGAGCTTCTTCTCGTCCCAGGCACTGGGCAATTGACGGTGGAAGATTGGGTAGAGCGGAACCTCGTCGGACACCATGTCCACGATTTCGCCGACGATCTTTTTGGCCTCGTCTCCGGAGGCCTGCGAGCCCTTGTTCATGAGGTCCTGCAGTTTGGTGCGCTCGGGGGTGGTCCAGAAAGCACGCTTGTCCATCCAGGTTGCGCCGGAGTAGAACCAGCTCAGGAGGAGGTCTGCGTCATTGCCGAAGACTGAGGGATCGCCCGGGGCCGCGACCACCGAGAAATCGCCCTTGCCCACGCGGTCGCTGTACAGCGCGCCGGACTGGAGGCTCTTGACGGTGACCTTGACGCCCGGAATCTTGTTCCAGGATTCAAGGATCAGCGGTGCAACATCCTTGACCCAGGCAGTGTCCGTGGTGAGCAGTTCGAACTCAAGGCTGGTAACGCCTGCCTGCTTCAGCAGGTCTTCGGCCTTGGAAGCGTCGTAGCCGTAGACATTCTTGGCCTTGACGTAATCCGGGTGGCCTTCCTGGAAGTAGGAGCTGGCGGCTTTTGCGTTGCCGAACAGCGCTTTCTTGATGATGGATTCCTTGTCCATGCCGTAATGCAACGCCTGGCGGACGAGCTTGTTGTCGAACGGAGCCTTGGCGCAGTTGAACATCAGGAACAGCATGCCGAACGACTGGACGGATTCGACCTTGACCTTGGACTTCAGGCCATCGACGTCCAGGTACGGAACGTCTTCGATGGCCTGGACACGGCCGGACTGGACGGCGGTGACGCGGGCGGCCGCGTCGGAGAGCAGCAGCCAGGTCATGCCCTTGGCCAGTGCGGGCTTGGGGCCGTTGTAGTCGGCGAACGCTTCGAAGACGATCTTGTCGTCCTTGACTGCGGAGATGAGCTTGTACGGACCTGATCCCACCGGTGAAGCGTCGAAGGCCTTCAGGTCGGTGGCGAGTGCCTTGGGAACGATCTTGACCACCGAGATACGGGGACCGAAGCCGGGGAAGGCGTACTTGAGGGTGAACTCCACCGTCTTGGCATCCAGCGGCTTGACGTCCTGGATGAAGGGGATGAACTGGGAGAACAAGGACTTGTTCGCCGGATCCATCACGCGGGTGAAGGAGAAAGCGACGTCTTCGGTGGTGACGGGGGAGCCATCGTGGAACTTTGCACCGTCGCGGATGGTCACCTGGTAGGTGGTGTCGTTGACCTTCTTGGGGTCCGCCGCCGCCAAGGCGTTGTAGGGCTGCCGAGTGGCGGGGTGGAGCTCGATGAGGCCTTCAAAGATGTGGAGGTTGGCGGCCATCGGCGTGGCTCCGGAGGAGCTCAGCGGATCAAAGCCAGTGGACAGCGCGTAGGAGATGCCTGCCTCGATGGTGAGGTCCTTGTTAACTGCCGCGGTATTGGTGGTCGTGCCCGTGGTGGTGCTGGCAGCGCCGCCGCACGCGGAGAGGGTTGCCGTGAAGGCGGCTGCTGCACCAACTGCGCCGCTTAGCTTCAGGAAGTTCCGGCGGCTGGCGTCGTTGACCAGCGGCAGGCTGTGGATCGTCTTGCTCATAGGGTGCCTCACCATTCGCGTTTCGTGGGTTATCGGATGTAGGACGTCCGATGCTCGTATTGAAACTGTAAGGGCGGTCACAACGGGACGTCAAGTGTGAATCGGCGCTGAGGGTGCTGGCGCACGCCTTGTGGATTGCCGGCTGCGGCCGGTTCGGAACGGAAACCTCAAGGATTTCGCGGCACATAGCTATGACGGAGGTGGGACATCCGATATTGTATGTTGCGAGTCACTCATTCTTTGGTGGGCACTAAGCTCGCCTCAATATTAACACCGCACTTGCTTCCAAGGCTGGCCTCCGCCCGCTTCAAGGCAAGTGCATCGGCAAGGAGAAAGCCATGACAACTTCCGGTGTGGTTCCGCAGGCGCGGTTCAGTGCACAGGCCCGGCTGCGGGCTTTGCAGTCGGACATTATGGAATTGATCCTTGAGCGCGAGCTCGAGGCGGGCGATCCATTGCCGACGGAAAGTGAGCTTTCCGGCGCTCTCGGCGTGGGACGCAATACGCTCCGCGAGTCACTCAAGGTGCTGCAAGCCCTCGGTGTCATCGAAATCCGGCACGGCTTCGGCATGTTCGTCGCCCCCAGCAACTTTGACGCCTTGGCTGACGGGCTGACTTTCCGGGGCCGCCTCTCCCTGCGTCACCAGGGCTTGGAAGCCTTGCAGTTGGTGGATGTGCGCCAGGCACTGGAATCCGGGCTCATCGGCTCGTCCATTGATGTCATGACCAAAGAGCAGCTCGCTTCCATCGAAGAAGCCGTGAAGCAGATGGAAGAGCTCGCCGCTGCCGGCGAAAACTTTGTGGCTGCGGACGCCGAATTCCACCGCCGGCTTTTCGAACCCCTGAACAACGAGCTCCTGATCAACCTCATGGGCGTGTTTTGGAAGGTGTACCGGAAGATCCACGTGGAGATCGGTCCGGGCAACGAGGACCTGGTCAAGACTGCCGCGATGCACCGTGGAATCTATGGTGCTGTCGCCGCGGGTGACAAAGTCATGGCCTCCGAACTGCTCAACCGGCACTTTGACGGCATCCGCCGCCGCATCAGCGAGGCCGTTGGGGACTAAGCGTCCGCGGTTAACGCAAGGGGCCGCGCGCGGTGGTGTGTTGGGTATTTATGGGCGGGGCCCGGGTTTTTTGGGGGGGGGGCGCCCCCCGCCGCCGCACATTGGGGGGGGCTGGGGGGGAAAAAAACAGCCGCCCCC